>JANPNT010000737.1:0-2511 GCA_031427655.1 Burkholderiales bacterium | reverse complement strand
GGCCCTGTTCTTTTTTCAGTTTCGTTTTTCTGTGAGAACTCAAAGGTCGCGCAGCAAATCGCGTGACA
This sequence comes from Burkholderiales bacterium, assembly GCA_031427655.1. Classification (GTDB taxonomy): domain Bacteria; phylum Pseudomonadota; class Gammaproteobacteria; order Burkholderiales; family Burkholderiaceae_C; genus JANYJJ01. Next base: position 2,443 of record JANPNT010000737.1, on the reverse strand, counting down.
TTCGCTGGGGGTGTTGAACGGCTTCAAAGCCGTTCGACTGAGAAAGTCCCTTTGAACCTGATTGAGGTAATCCTCGCGCAGGGAAGCATGCCCTTCTTGCCTCAGTGCAAGTGCTCGACCACATTCTGTAGTCGTGGGCTCGCCGACCTGCCATCGATCTTTTTTGAGCACACGATGGCGCACACACACTTTTCAAAAGTAATTTTTCGATTGACACCTGCGGCACTTGCCGCGTTCTGGTTTACGTCTGCGTCCCTGGCACAGACAACCCTGGAACCGGTCACCGTGACGGGCCTCGCTGTGCCACCACTGAGCATCGGCGGCTGGGGCGATACGCCTCTGAACAAGTCGCCGTTCCAAGCCAGCATCGTCACCGCCGAGCAAATGCGCGACCGCGGCGTACGGCGACTGTCTGACCTCACCCGCATCGACCCTTCGGTGAGCGACGCCTACAACACCGAAGGCTATTGGGATTACCTGACGGTGCGCGGTTTCGTCATCGACAACCGCTTTAATTACCGACGGGACGGCCTGCCCATCGATGCCGAAACACGCATTGCGCTGGACAACAAAGACCGCATCGAAATCCTCAAAGGCACCAGCGGTTTGCAAGCCGGCACCAGCGCGCCCGGCGGCTTGGTGAACTTTGTTGTCAAGCGCCCCACCGACCTGGCGGCACGCAGCGCATTCTTGGGTTGGCAGCAAAACGGCTCGCTCATGGGCGCGGTCGATATCAACCAGCGCTTTGGCGTAAGCGATGCCTTCGGCCTGCGCTTGAACGCCGCCGCGGAACGCCTTGACCCGCAAGTGCGCGATGCAAAAGGCAATCGCCACCTCTTGGCGCTGGCGGGTGATTGGCGGTTGGGCGCCGACAGCTTGCTGGAAGTCGAGTTTGAGGCCAGCCACCACAGTCAGCCCAGCGTGCCCGGCTTCAGTTTATTGGGCGCCGTGACTCCGGTGCCAGCAGATCCACGCATCAATCTGAACAACCAAGCCTGGTCTTTGCCCGTGGTGCTGGATGGCAACACCGCGTCCATCCGCTACAGCCAAAAGCTGGCTCCCGGATGGCGCGCCACCTTGCACGCCGCCACGCAGCAACTCACCTCGCAAGACCGCGTGGCCTTCCCCTACGGTTGCAGCGCCGAGAACAACTACGACCGCTACTGCTCGGACGGCACATTCGACCTCTATGACTTCCGCAGCGAGAACGAAAAACGCCGCACCGACGCCATGGAAGCCACGCTGCACGGTGCGTTTCAAACCGGCGGCTTGAGCCACGCTGCGTCCATCGGGATACTGCGCAGCCAGGTGCGCAGCCGCTTTCAACAGCAGGCCTACAACTACGTCGGCACCGGCAACGTGCAAGGCACGTCTGTCACACCTGCCGACCCGGCGCTGACCGACGAGAACACCAACCGCGATGAAACATCGTCCGAGCTTTTCGTGCGCGATGCCGTCAAGCTCAGCGACAAGCTCACCGCTTGGCTTGGCCTGCGCCACACCGCGTTGCACCGCGAAAGTGTGCGCACCAACGGCACACGCGCCACGGCTTACGACCAAGCCATCAACACGCCGTCGGTGGCTCTCACCTATGCGGTCAATCCAGACACCACGGTCTACGCCAGTTGGGGCAAAGGCGTCGAGAGCGAAGTAGCACCCAACCGTGCACGCTATACCAACCGCGGCGCAGCACTGCCCGCCTTGCAAAGCCGCCAAGTCGAGCTGGGCTTGAAAGGCGGCAGCAAAAACATCGGCTGGAGCGTGGCTTGGTTTGACATCAACCGCCCCGCCTTCGCAGACATCGGCAGCGACTGCGGCAGCGACACTCCCGGCAACACCTGCACTCGCCAAGCCGACGGCAGCAACCGCCACCGAGGCCTTGAGGGCACGGCCGCTTGGCGCGCAGGCGCGTGGGCTTGGCAAGGCGGCGCGCAGTGGTTGCAAGCCCGGCGCGAAGGCAGCATCAACACTGCGTTGAACGGCCTGCAACCCACCAACGTGCCCGCCGCCGTGCTCAAACTGCAAGGCAGCTACGACGTTGCCAGCCTGAGCGGCCTGTCACTCACCGGCGCGCTCATCAGCGAAAGCAAACGCATGGTCTTGGAAGACAACAGCGTCAGCATTCCAGGCTACAGCCGCATTGATGCGTCGCTGCGGTTTGACAGCACGCTGGCCGGAAAAACCCTGCTCTGGCGCGCTGGCGTGGACAACGTCTTCAACCGCCGCGCCTGGAAGGAATCGCCCCTGCAATTCGGCCACGCCTACCTTTTTCCGCTGGCCGCACGCGCCCTGCGCGTGTCGGTGGACGTGAGCTTGTAGACAACCGGCCACAACGCACCCGCTGAACCCAAAAAATTGCTGTCTATAATTCAAAGCTGTTCCTCGATAGCTCAGTTGGTAGAGCGCCGGACTGTTAATCCGTAGGTCCCTGGTTCGAGCCCAG
>JANPNT010000736.1:0-3776 GCA_031427655.1 Burkholderiales bacterium | reverse complement strand
ACAAACGTGCGAGACGGTTGTTGCGGTTGATGACGCGGCGGTACAGGTCGTTCAGGTCAGACGTGGCAAAACGGCCGCCGTCCAATGGCACCAGCGGACGCAGGTCCGGCGGCAACACGGGCAGCACGCTGAGCACCATCCACTGAGGCTTGATGCCTGACTTCTTAAACGCTTCCATCACCTTCAAGCGCTTTGAATTCTTCTTGACCTTGAGCTCAGAGCCGGTCATGTCGCCGCGCAAGCGCTCAATTTCGACATCGAGGTCGATTTCTTCGAGCAGTCTGCGCACGCCTTCAGCACCCATGAGTGCCACGAATTCGTCACCAAATTCGGTGCGCTTTGCGTCAAAGTCGTCTTCCGACATGATGCTGAATTTCTTCAGCGGCGTCATGCCAGGATCAACCACCACATAGGCTTCAAAGTACAACACGCGTTCGATGTCGCGCAGCGTCATGTCCAGCACCAAGCCCAAACGCGACGGCAGCGACTTCAAAAACCAAATGTGCGCGCACGGTGCGGCCAGGTCGATGTGACCCATGCGGTCGCGGCGAACTTTGGTCTGCGTGACTTCAACGCCGCACTTCTCGCAAATGACGCCGCGGTGTTTCAGGCGTTTGTATTTGCCACAGAGGCACTCGTAGTCTTTGATCGGGCCAAAAATCTTGGCACAGAACAAACCGTCACGCTCAGGCTTAAAGGTGCGGTAGTTGATGGTTTCCGGCTTTTTGACTTCGCCGAAAGACCAGCTGCGGATTTTTTCCGGTGAGGCCAGACCAATCCGAATGGCATCGAAATGCTCGTCTGGGGTGAATTGCTTGAATAGATCGAGTAAACCTTTCATGCTTCAGCTCCTTAGTTCTTTTCCAACTCAATGTCTATGCCCAGAGAACGAATCTCTTTGACCAAGACATTGAAAGACTCCGGCATGCCGGCTTCGATGGCGTGCTCGCCTTTGACGATGGACTCGTACACCTTGGTGCGGCCATTCACGTCGTCTGACTTCACTGTCAGCATTTCTTGCAAGGTGTAAGACGCGCCGTAGGCTTCCAAGGCCCAACATTCCATCTCGCCGAAACGCTGGCCACCGAACTGGGCTTTGCCGCCCAACGGTTGCTGCGTGACCAAGCTGTAAGGGCCGGTCGAGCGAGCGTGCATCTTGTCGTCCACCAAGTGGTGCAGCTTCAACACGTGCATGTAGCCGATGGTGACCGGGCGCTCGAAGGCGTCGCCGGTGCGGCCGTCGTGCAAGGTGGCTTGCGTGCGGGTGCTCGTCAAGCCTTTGGCCTTGGCGATGTCGTCGGGGTAAGCCAACTTCAACATGCCGCGAATTTCTTCTTCGGCCGCGCCGTCAAACACCGGCGTCGCGAATGGCACGCCGTTGGTCAGGTTGGCGGACATTTCCAAAATCTCGGAATCACTGAGGTGATCCAAGCGCTCGGTTTTGCCGCCCGACTTGTTGTAAAGCTCGTCCAGGAACTTGCGCAGTTCGGCCACTTTCGCGTGCTCTTGCAGCATGTTGCCAATGCGCTGTCCGATGCCTTTGCCAGCCCAGCCCAAGTGCACTTCCAAGACCTGACCGACGTTCATGCGCGAAGGCACGCCCAGCGGGTTGAGCACGATGTCGCACGGGGTGCCGTCGGCCATGTAGGGCATGTCTTCGACCGGAGCGATCTTGGACACCACACCTTTGTTGCCGTGACGACCGGCCATCTTGTCACCGGGTTGCAGGCGACGTTTCACGGCCAAATAGACCTTGACCATCTTGAGAACACCGGCTGGAAGCTCATCACCTTGCGTGAGCTTTTTGCGCTTTTCTTCGAACGCGAGGTCGAAGCTGTGGCGCGTTTGCTCAAGCGAGTTTTTGATGCTTTCCAGTTGGTTGGCCACTTCGTCTTCCGCAGGACGAATGTCAAACCAGTGGTACTTCTCGACGCTGGCCAAGTAGGCCTTGTCGATCGCCGTGCCTTTGGCGATTTTCTGCGGGCCGCCGTTGGCGATTTTGCCGTTCAGCAGCTTCTCGATGCGGTCGAACGCATCGGCTTCGACGATGCGAAGCTGGTCGTTCAAATCGAGGCGGTAGCGCTTAAGCTCGTCGTCAATGATTTGCTGCGCGCGCTTGTCGCGCACGATGCCTTCGCGGGTAAAGACCTGAACGTCAATCACGGTGCCGTTGGTGCCTTGATCGACACGCAGCGAGGTGTCTTTCACGTCACTCGCTTTCTCACCGAAGATGGCGCGAAGCAGCTTCTCTTCAGGCGTCAGCGTGGTCTCGCCCTTCGGTGTGACCTTACCCACGAGCGTGTCGCCCGGGTTGACTTCAGCACCCACATAGACGATGCCCGACTCATCGAGGCGCGCCAGTTGCTGCTCGCTCAAGTTCGGGATGTCGCGCGTGATTTCTTCGGAGCCCAGCTTGGTGTCACGCGCCATGACCACCAATTCCTCGATGTGAATCGAGGTATAGCGATCGTCGGCGATCACGCGTTCGCTGATGAGGATTGAGTCCTCAAAGTTATAGCCGTTCCAAGGCATGAAGGCGACCAGCATGTTCTGGCCCAGCGCCAGTTCACCCATGTCGGTCGATGCGCCGTCGGCAATGATGTCTTCGGCTTCGACCTTGTCACCGCGCTTGACGATCGGGCGTTGGTGAATGTTGGTGTTTTGATTGGAACGTTGGTATTTGATGAGGTTGTAAATATCCACACCAACTTCACCGGCGACAGTCTCTTTGTCATTCACGCGAATCACTATGCGGTTGGTGTCGACGTAGTCGACCACACCGCCGCGTTTGGCAGCCACCACGGTGCCCGAGTCTTTCGCGGCCACGCGTTCCACGCCGGTACCGACCAGCGCTTTTTCAGGGCGCAGAGTGGGCACCGCTTGGCGCTGCATGTTGGCACCCATCAAGGCGCGGTTGGCGTCGTCGTGCTCCAAGAAAGGCACAAGCGAAGCAGCCACCGACACGATTTGCGTCGGAGCCACGTCCATGTACTGAATGCGTTCTGCCGAGGTGAGGATGGACTCGCCGTTGTCGCGGGCGCTGACCAGCTCGTCAATCAACCGGCCTTCGGTGTCCAGCGTGGCGCTGGCCTGAGCGATCACGTACTTGCCTTCTTCGATGGCCGACAGGTAATCGATTTGCATCGTCACCTTGCCGTCGGCCACGCGGCGGTACGGGGTTTCCAGGAAGCCGTATTCGTTCAACTGTGCATACAAGGCCAGCGAGTTAATCAGGCCGATGTTCGGGCCTTCAGGTGTCTCAATCGGGCAGACGCGACCGTAGTGAGTCGGGTGCACGTCGCGCACTTCGAAGCCAGCACGTTCGCGGGTCAATCCTCCTGGCCCCAGGGCCGAGACGCGACGCTTGTGCGTGATCTCGGACAGCGGGTTGGTTTGGTCCATGAACTGCGACAGCTGTGAGGCACCGAAGAACTCTTTCAACGCGGCCGAAATGGGCTTGGAGTTGATGAGATCATGCGGCATCAGGGCTTCGGTTTCAGCCTGACCCAAACGCTCTTTCACAGCTTTCTCGATGCGAGCCAAGCCTGAGCGGTACTGGTTTTCGGCCAGCTCGCCGACGCAGCGCACGCGCCGGTTACCGAGGTGGTCGATGTCGTCCACTTCACCGCGGCCGTTGCGCAGCTCGACCAAGATTTTCACCACGTCGAGGATGTCTTCGTTGGCCAGCGTCATCGCACCTTCGGCGGCATTGCGGCCAACGCGGGCGTTGAACTTCATGCGGCCGACGCGCGACAAGTCGTAGGTGTCGGGGTTGT
>JANPNT010000735.1:0-2679 GCA_031427655.1 Burkholderiales bacterium | reverse complement strand
GCCTTCGCCAACGACCACCTCGCCTGCGGTGCCCTGCTGGAAGCCCAAGCGCGCGGCATCAAAGTGCCCGCGCAATTGGCGCTGATGGGGTTTGGCGACTTCCCCATCGGCCGCCAACTGCAACCGCAGCTGAGCACCGTCAGCCCACCGCGCTTTGACATTGGCGTGCAGGCGGCGCAGGTGCTGTTGGCCGCGTTGCAGTCGCGTGAGCCGACGGCGCATCGCGCGTTGGCGTGGCGGATGCAGATTCGGGCCAGCACGGGGTGAACGAGCAGCGCTGCTACTCGCGCGTTGCCAGCGCGCTGAAGTCAAAAGCAACGCGTTCGTCTTGAACGGGCCCTATGGGATTGCCGCTGCAAAAAATGACTATGGCTGAGTTCCTGGCCTGGGAGGAACAACAGACTGACCGGCACGAGTTTTCTCTGGCGAAACCTTGGCCGTGGTGTGCGGCACTCAAAGCCGACGCGGGCGATGAACAGACCGTCGTTGATCCGAGCTCAAGCCCCCGGCAAACTCAACACAAAACAACTGCCTCCGCCCTCGCGCGCTTCGCAGCTCACACTGCCGTGGTGGCGCTGGGCAATTTGCCTGACCAAGCTCAAGCCCAGACCCACGCCGCCGGCTTGTTCGGCGTGGCCGGGCAGGCGATAGAAGGGTTCGAAGATGCGTTCACGTTGCGCTGCGCTGACGCCGGGGCCGCGGTCGCAGACTTGAATTTGGGTGGCGTTTTTTTGATGCAACAAGTTAACGCTGATGTCAGCACCGCCGTAGCGTTTGGCGTTTTCCAGCAGGTTGCGCAGGGCGCGGCGCAGCAGGCGCTCGTCGCCTTGAACGATGTAATTGGCGTCGGCTTGGCTGTCTAAAACCGCGCCGACTCGCGCGGCTTCCTCAGCGGCCATTCCGAGCAAATCAACCGCTTCGAAAACATCGATGTTTTTGACGGCGTCCAAGCGGCTGGCCAGCAGCACTTCTTCCACCAAGGCGTCGAGTTCGGCGATGTTGGTGTCGACCTCGCGCTTAAGTTTGGCTTGCTGCTGCGGTGCGGCGCCGTCCATCATTTCAACCGCCATCTTCATGCGAGCCAGGGGCGAGCGCAGTTCGTGGCTGGCGTTGGCGAGCAGCGATTGGTGGGAGCGCACGAGGGTTTCGATGCGCGCGGCGGCTTGGTTAAAGCTGGTGGCTACGGCGGCCACTTCGTCGCGGCCGGTCACTTCCACGCGATGGTCGAGTGCGCCTGCGCCAAACTTTTCCACGCCGGATTGCAGGGCTTGCAGGCGGCGTGTGAGCTGGCGCACCACCGGCCAGGCACCTGCAGCCACGGCCACGAACAGCAGCAGCAACACCGCAGCCAGGCCCACCGCGGCTTGCCACTCGGACGGAACGAAGGGCAAGTTGAAGGGAAGCGGGAAGGCGCTGGCAGAGCCGATTCGGCGGCGCTCGCTGCGATCGCCTCGCTCACTGCGGTGCATTTCTGAGTTGCCGTCTGCAGCGCCATTTGGCCCCACATTGACTGACGACAATGCGTCCGTTTGCGCTGGTGCTCGTCCCATGCCGGGTCCCATGCCGGGTCGCATGCCGGGTCGCAATACCCACAGCGTGCGGCCGTCTTCCAAACGCACTGGAAAACCGCGCTGCGCTTTATCCCCTTGGCGGCGAACGTAGGAATCCGACGAGGTGATGCGCTCGCCCTTGGCGTTGTCCAGCGCCAGCGGAATGCGCAGGCGCTGCGACCAATCGTGCAGCGCGGCGGCTTGTTCATCAAGCGGTGCGTCGCTGCCCGGCAATGAGCGTTGAATCAACTCGCCCCCACGCCGCCATTCGGTCGGACAGCACGCCTTCGTTGCGCGCGCGCTCTTGTTCCATCTGTCGTTGAAACACCCAACCCGACACCAAGGCAAACAACAACAGCACCGCTACGACTGTGAGGTAGATGCGCAGGGTCAAGGTTTTCATGGGTCGGCGGGCTCTGAAGAATGAACAGAAGTGGGTGTCCGCTTGAACCACCCCGGCTTCCGTGGAGGCCATTTGGTTTAAGCAAGACCATTGCGGTCTGTTGATTCTGTTCGGTTGGCTGCGGTGTTGTTTGGGTTTCCATTCATCATTCAAGAGCTTCCCGCAGGGACCGCCGGAGGTGCCCCGGCTCGGTTGTGCGCTGTGCTCATCGCTCAGCCGCTTGCCATCAAGTCACCGGGCTTGAGAACGCGCACCTTGACGCCGCGGCGGGCGGCTTCGGTCAAGACCTGAATCGTCAGTGCATCTGGGACAAGGTACGAGTTGGCGAGATCGATACTTGCCCGCGCCGAGCTGATGGCCAGCATGTACATCAACTGCATGCTATCGCTGCCGCCGCTGGGCGAGCTGCTGAACATCTGCGCGGCGCAGGGTCCAGCCGGCTTGATGGCCGGAAAGTAGGTCGCTCCGTGCAGCACCCTGCCCGTGGCGCGCAACCAGTTGTCCATGAATACCGACTGGAACTGCGCCACCACCCCACCACCCCACCACCGACCCGGCAACGCGGAAGTGAGTGTCACGCCATTCGCCGGGGTGCCGAGCCGCGCCACGCAAGATGGACATGATCCCCGGCCGCACCAACCGGCTCAAGCTGCAAGCCGACAAGGCTGGCATCTACGGTGGGCAGTGCGCCGAGTTCTGCGGCGGGGCGCATTCGCTGATGGGATT
>JANPNT010000734.1:0-9811 GCA_031427655.1 Burkholderiales bacterium | reverse complement strand
GCAGCCGCCGCCAAGGGCTTCACGGCAGTGAAACACCAGCGTGAAGTGGGCACGGGTTACTTCGATGCCGTGACCACCACCATTGAAGCGCTTGCATCCACCGGCGCTTTGAAAGGCTCGACTGAAGACGAACAATTCTTCGACCCAAAGCACTGAATCAAGCACTGAATTAAGCACTGAATCAAGCACTGAAATTGTTGTCGTCGAATCAAAGCCCGAAGGTGCAAGCCTTCGGGCTTTTTCACTTCCTCTTGGCGCGGCTATGCTTTGTGCAATGAACGCACCGCTCGCGCCCTCCTTGACTTCGAAGATGGCCGACTTGCTTGACAAAATCAAGCGGGCCAACCGCCCGCCTTTTTACGCTTTGAGCGTGCCCGAAGCGCGCGACGCGTATGTAGCGGCGTCTGAAATTTTGGAGCTTCCTCGTGTGCCGCTGGCCCGGGTGCAGGACATCCAAATTCCTTCTGACGATGGTCATTTGATGCCCGCGCGGCTCTACGCGCCGGCTACCGACGTGCTGCCCGTGCTGTTGTACCTGCACGGCGGCGGTTTCACCATCGGCAACCTGGAAACTCACGACAGCTTGTGCCGCCAACTCGCTTTGCGCAGCGGGGCGGCAGTTGTGGCGCTCGATTACCGCCTTGCCCCTGAGCACCGTTTTCCTGTGGCGGTCAGCGATTCGTGGGCCGCTATGAAATGGTTGGCTGCACACGCGGATTCGGTCGGTTTGGACGGCACACGCTTGGCCGTGGGCGGCGACAGCGCCGGGGGAACTTTGGCGGCGGTGTGCGCCATCCATGCACGCGATTCAAAGCTGAGCCTGCGCGGCCAATTGCTGATCACGCCGGGTACCGCGACGCAAGCCGACGCGGCGTCCCACACTACATTTGCTGAAGGTTATTTGCTGGAAAAGAAGGGTATCGCCTGGTTCTTCGATCACTACATTGACGCAGCCGACCGAGGCGATTGGCGCTTCGCCCCGCTGAACGCCAGCGACCTCGAAGGTGTTGTTCCAGCGTGTGTCATCTTGGCCGAATGCGACCCTTTGGTGGACGAAGGCTTGGCTTACGCAGACCGACTTCGCGCCGCCGGTGTGACCGTAGCGCTGGAGCTTTACCGAGGCGTCACCCACGACTTCATCAAGCTTGGCCGCGTGATTCCTGAAGCCCTCACCGCACAAGCGGCGGCGTCAAAATTCCTTCGACAGCTACTTTTCGACACCACAAGCTCATGAATCGATCCGACTTCCGCTTCCTCGACCGCCTGCGAGTTCGCTGGGCTGAAATTGACGCCCAAAAAATTGTCTTCAACGGCCACTACCTGATGTATGTCGACACCGCCGTGGCCGGCTACTGGCGCGCCTTGGCCATGCCTTACGCGCAGACGATGGAAGCGCTGCAGGGCGACATGTATGTGCGCAAGGCCAGCTTGGAATACCTTGCGTCGGCACGCTATGACGATGTGTTGGACGTGGGGGTGAAGTGCAGCCGTGTGGGCACCTCGTCAATGGTGTTCACGGCCGCCGTGTTTCGCCAAAACGAGTTGCTGGTCAGCGGCGAATTGATTTATGTTTTTGCCGACCCGCGCACGCAAACTTCCAAGTCCGTGCCGCAAAGCCTGCGCAACGTGTTTGACGAGTTTGAGTCGGGCAAGGCCATGGTGGATGTGCGCTTGGGCACTTGGGCCGAGCTGAAGGCTGACGCGCAGCCGCTGCGCACGGCGGTCTTCGTGGAGGAACAAAAAGTGCCCGCTGAATTGGAATACGACGAAGCCGATGCCACGGCGATTCATGCGGTGGCTTACAACCGTTTCCATCAAGCGTTGGCCACGGGCCGCTTGCTCGATCATGCCCCTGGTGTAGGCCGCATCGGCCGCATGGCCGTGGACGCCGGCATGCGCAGCAATGGTGTTGGCCGTCAGGTGCTGGATGCCTTGGTCACCTCCGCTGCATCACGCTATGACAGCGTGGTGTTGCATGCGCAAACGGCGGCCGCTGATTTTTATCGCCGTGCCGGGTTTGTGGCGCAAGGGCCGGTGTTTGAAGAGGCAGGCATCGCGCACATCGAAATGGCCAAGCGCCTTCGGCCTTGAAACGTCAGCTCAAATTTCCAGCGTCATGGCGTAGGGCAGGGCTAGAAATTTCAACGCTGTACCTTCTACCAGCCCCACGTGCAAGCTGCCGCTCTCCAATGTCGCCATCTTCACTTCCACCAAGGCGCTAAACCCATCGCCGTTCGGGTTGCGCGCCACGTTCACGACCAGCCCCGCAGGTTGTGCCGCATCGCTGCTGTGGAACACCTCTTGCCCTACGCTGACGGGGCCGTCGATTTCAAACAAATAAGCGCGTCGTTTGATGGTGCCGCGAAACTGGCTGCGCGCCACAATCTCCTGGCCTGGGTAACAGCCCTTTTGAAAATTCACGCCGCCGAGTTGCTCGTAGTTCAGCATTTGCGGAACGAACTGGTCGACGGTGGCGGCCTCGATGGTGGCGATGGCGCTGCGGACCTCCAGCCACTGCCAATTTTCCAGACTCAGGGAGGGGGAGAGCGGCGCATTCACATCGATCAATACCGCGCGTGCCAGGCCTTCCGAGTCGGGCCAACGCATGCGGTTTTCTGATCGGCCCCAAACCGGCAAATCGCCCATCAAGGCGACGGCCGCATCGCCGACTGCGCCAAACAAGGGCAGCTCTGCGGTGGCGTCTGTCAATTTGCATTTCGCCCGCATCACAAACATTTGCAAACGCTTCAAGGTGGCGGCCAACACGCTGTGATGGCACAGCAAAAGCACTTCGCCGGCGGCCGGTTTGCAAATCACAAAACTCGCCAACAAGCGGCCTTTGGGCGAGCAGTAGCCTGCCAGCGCGGCGCGACTCGCGTCGAGCTTTGCTACGTCCTGCGTCAACTGGCCTTGAAGGAAAGAAACCGCGTCATCGCCCTGAGCGCGAATGACACCCCAATGTGTAAGTGCCACGGTTCCTGTGAGGACGGTGTGTGAGTTCATGTGCCGATTATCATGACCCTCGTTCCTTTTTTACGCTGCGTGCCTAACTTGATTTCATGAAGTTCTTGCGTCGACTTTTGATGTGGGTGTTGCTGATCGCTGCTGCCGCAGGCGGTGCAAGTTACTGGTGGATCAACCAGCCCTTGAGCTTGGCAGCTGACTCTGTGGAGCTGTCGGTAGAACAGCGCAACACGCCGCGCGACATTGCAAATGCATGGGTCCTAAGCGGTGTGCAGACTTCGCCGTTTTTGCTTTACGAGTGGTTTCGCTGGTCCGGCGACGCCCGAAAAATCAGAGCTGGCAGTTATGAGATTTCGCGCGGCATCACGCCGCGCGCGTTGCTGAACAAAATGGTGCGCGGCGATGAGTCGCTGGCCATGGTGCGCTTGATTGAAGGCTGGACGTTCAAGCAATTCCGCGCTGAGCTGGCCAAGACCGACACTTTGAAGCCCACCACGGCCGCCATGACCGACGCCGACATCATGGCCGCTTTGGGCGAACCCGCCGTGGCCCCTGAAGGTCGCTTTTATCCCGACACTTACGCCTACAGCAAAGGTGCCAGCGACATGGCCGTGCTGAAGCGCGCACACCACGCCATGCAAATGCGATTGGCTTCTGCGTGGGCCGAAAAATCACCCGACTCACCCTTGCGCAGCGCGAACGACGCGTTGATCTTGGCGTCCATTGTCGAAAAAGAAACCGGCGCCGCGGCCGACCGTGGCATGGTGGCCGGTGTGTTTGCCAATCGCCTGCGCATTGGCATGCCGCTGCAAACTGACCCCACCGTCATTTACGGCATGGGCGCGGCGTTTGACGGCAACTTGCGCAAACGCGATTTGCAAACCGACACGCCTTTCAACACCTACATGCGCGGCGGTTTGCCGCCCACGCCGATTGCGATGCCAGGCAAGGCAGCGTTGATGGCATCGGTGAAACCCGACGCGACGAAGGCGCTTTACTTCGTTTCGCGCGGTGACGGCACCAGCGAGTTCAGCAACGATTTGGCGGCGCACAACCGGGCGGTGAACCAGTTCATACACGGTCGCGCGGCGTCGAGGTAGGCCCCGGATGTCAGCACGGTTCATCACCTTCGAAGGCATAGACGGGGCCGGCAAATCCAGCCATGTCAACGCCGTGGCCGCGTATTTGCGGCAACAGGGAGCCACACTCGTGTTGACCCGCGAGCCTGGCGGCACGCCCTTGGCAGAACGGCTGCGCGAGCTGTTGTTGCACTCGCCCATGGACCACTTGACCGAGTCGCTGTTGGTGTTTGCGGCCCGCCGCGACCATGTGCAAAACGTGATCGCGCCAGCGTTGGCGCGTGGCGACGTCGTGTTGTGCGACCGCTTCACCGACGCCACGTTTGCCTACCAGGGAGGAGGGCGCGGCTTTGATCCGCAGCTGCTCAGCAAGCTGGAAAATTGGGTGCACGCGGACGTTCAGCCCGATCTGACGCTGTGGTTTGACCTGCCGGCGGAAGTGGCCAGCGAACGCCGCGCCGCAGCGCGCACACCCGACCGTTTTGAGCAGCAAGACACTGCGTTTTTCGAGCGCGTGCGCAGCGCTTATGCGCAGCGTGCCGCAGCTGACTCGGGACGAATCGTGCGGGTAGATGCCGCACCCGACCGCGCCACAGTGGCGCTGCAAGTGCTCAAAATTTTGCAGGCCGCAGGATGGTGAACAGCGAAGGCCAAATCAGTCTGCCGTGGCTGGCGCAGCCTCTGCAAACCACGCTGGTTACACAGCGCGCCCACGCGCTGCTGGTGCAAGGCCCGCGAGGTGTTGGTCAGTTTGAGCTGGCAATTGCCTTGGCGCAGGGTTGGTTGTGCGAGGCAACAGACGCATCGAAACCGCGTCCCTGTGGGGGGTGCGCGGCCTGTAAATTGGTTCAAGCCCACTCGCACCCGGACATGCTCGTTTTGCTGCCCGAGGCACTGCGCGAACCACTTGGTTGGGCGGGCGTTGGCGCAGACGAAGAAGGTGAGGACACATCCACTGCCACTGCCACTGCCGCTTCTTCAGACAAAGCTGGCAAGCGCAAGCCCAGCAAAGACATACGGATTGACGAGGTGCGTTTGGCGGTCACGTTTGCGCAAATCACCTCGGCACGCGGTCGCGGCAAAGTGGTGGTGCTGCACCCCGTAGAGCGCATGAACATGGCGTCTGCCAACGCCATGCTGAAAACCTTGGAAGAGCCCGCTGGCAATTCGCGTTTGGTGCTGAGCACCTCGGCCCCGGAAATGCTGCTGCCCACCATCCGCAGCCGCTGCCAAATCGTGTCCTTGGGTTTGCCGGATGTGACTGCTGCAACGCAGTGGTTGAACGCGCAGGCGGTAGATCAAGCGGAAGTTCTTTTGGCTGCCACTGGCGGGCAACCGCAAGAGGCTTTGCTGTGGGCGGGTGAGGGCATCAGCGCGGCGCAGTGGGCTGGCCTGCCCAAGCAATTGGCGCGTGGTGATGTCGGCACGCTGGCTGCGTGGCCCTTGCCTCGCGTCATCGACATGCTGCAAAAGCTGTGTCATGACTTGCAGCGCGTGGCGGTGGGCACCGTGCCGCGCTACTTTGCAGCTTCTGCGCTGGGTCTGCCTTCGACGTTGCGCACGCTGAATGCCTGGGCGGTTGAACTCCAAGCGCAGGTTCGCCACGCTGAGCATCCGTGGAATGCAGGCTTGATGGTGGAAGCTTTGGTGGCGAATGCACGTCTGGCAATGACTTCTCATGCACACAAAGCCAGGCCGCCTTCTGTACACTAAAACAATGAGCGACGACACCATTCGGGGTAGCCTCGACAGCCCACTGTCCTTGATCCCGCTGAACAGTGGGCCGCCTGCGCTGACGGCCAACAAACTGGCTGAGCCCGGTGCGTTGCCCGCGACGCCAACCGGCGCTCGACCCAGCGTGATTCAACTGGTGTTCAGAGAGAAGGGCGCTTTGTACGCGGCCTTTATTCCAATGTTCACCGAAGGCGGATTGTTTGTACCGACCACGCGCCACTACCGTTTGGGCGAAGACGTTTACTTGCTGCTGTCGCTGCCCGAAGACGCGCAGCGTTATCCGGTGGCCGGCAAGGTGGCTTGGATTACACCGGCCAATGCCTCAGGCGGACGCACTCAAGGTGTGGGTGTGCGGTTTCCCGTAGATGAAAAAACGCGGGTGCTGAAAATCAAAATTGAAGGTATCTTGGGCACGGCCTTGCAGTCCACCAAGCCGACGCAAACCATTTGATCTTTTTCATGTTGATTGCTTGATGTTTGTTGATTCCCACTGCCACCTGGCCTTTCCCGACCTGCTCGCGCGCATCTCCGACATCCGCGCTGACATGCGTGCCGCGCAAGTTGATCGGGCACTTTGCATTTGCACCACGCTGGAAGAGTTTGACCAAGTCCACGCGCTGGCCCTGGCTTACGACAACTTTTGGGCCACCGCCGGCGTCCACCCCGACAACGAAGGCGTCCGCGAGCCGAATGTGGCCGATTTGCTGGCCTTGGCACAGCACCCTCGCGTGGTCGCGATCGGTGAGACCGGTTTGGATTACTTCCGTTTGAACGGCCGCAGCATCGCCGACATGGCGTGGCAGCGCGACCGCTTCGGCGTGCACATCGAAGCCAGTCGGGTCACCGGTTTGCCCTTGGTCATCCACACCCGCAGCGCCTCTGACGACACGATTTGCATGCTTCGCGAGGCAAGTGCCAACAACGGCGTGTTTCACTGCTTCACCGAAACCGAAGCCGTGGCGCGCGCAGCGCTTGACATGGGTTTCTACATCTCGTTTTCCGGCATTTTGACTTTCAAGACCGCCGGCGACTTGCGAGACGTGGTGCGCTGGATGCCGATGGACCGCTGCTTGATCGAAACCGACAGCCCTTATTTGGCTCCGGTACCACACCGCGGCAAAACCAATTCACCTGCTTACGTGCCACACGTGGCGCAGCAAATTGCTGAGATCAAGGGCTGTGATGTGACTGAAGTTGCCTGCGTGACCAGCGCCAATTTCGAGCGTTTGTTCAAGCGTGTGGTGCAGGGCGCTGCAACCTCACAAAACCAGGCAACTCATGCTTAAAAAATTGACAAGCCAACTTTTTTTCAGCATGGCCATCGGGTTCAGTGGCACGGCGCACGCTGGCTCGTATGAAGATTTTTTTACCGCGATCGCGCGTGACAACGCTTCGGAAATCACGGGTCTGTTGAAGCGCGGTTTCGACGTGAATTCACGCAGCACCAAAGGCCAACACGGCCTGTTTGAGGCACTGCAAAAAGACTCCCAAAAAGCGGCTGTGGCGTTGCTGGAATCTGCGGCTTTGGACGTGAACGCCTTGAACGACAAAGGCGAATCGCTGCTGATGATGGCGGCCTTAAAAGGCAAAGTGGCGCTCTGCGAGCTGCTGCTCAAACGCGGTGCCAAGGTCAACAAAGAAGGCTGGACGCCGCTGCATTACGCCGCCATCGGCCCCGAACCCCAAACCGTGGCGTTGATGTTGGCGCGCGGTGCGGAACTCGAAGCCGAGTCGCCCAATAAAAACACCGCTTTGATGATGGCCGTGCGCTTCGGCCCCGAAGCCTCGGTTGATTTGCTGTTGGCCCAAGGTGCCGACCTGAAGCGCGTGAACGCCGGCGGATGGAACGCGGTGGAGCTGGCCGCCAACGCCGGTCGTGAAGAGTTGAGCAAGCGTCTGGCGCGTGTGGCTGCGAAGTGAGAGTTCGCGCATTTCCTGCGCCAGCCACGTCCCACTGAATGCGCTACTATGTATATTATGTAAAGTAACCAAGGGGCGCGATGCCGCCGTTTGACGGTGCTCAAAAAAGAGGTCGGACTTTCCCTAGTTCGCAGGCAGCCACCAACCAATATGCGATGAAACTACAGGCTCGTTCAACCCCGCCTGCGCGCACTCATCGGAGAAAAAAATGTCCAAAACCAGAATCAAGAATCGCGTCGTCCTCATCACGGGCGGCATGGGTGGACTCGGCGAAACCATTTCCACGAAGATGGCCGACGAAGGCTACAAAGTGGCCGTCACCTATTCACCCGGCAACACCAAACACAACCAGTGGCTGGCAGACATGAAAGCCAACGGTTACACGATGTTGGCCGTGCCCTGCGATGTGGCGGACATCGCGTCGTGCCAAGCGGCGGTGGCCAGCGTGACCGCGCAGTTGGGCGCTGTGGACGTGTTGGTGAACAACGCCGGCATCACTCGCGACATGACCTTCAAGAAGATGGACAAAGTGAACTGGGACGCCGTGATGCGCACCAACCTCTACAGCCTGTTCAACATGACCAAGCAAGTCGCAGACGGCATGGTGGATCGCGGCTGGGGCCGTGTCATCAACGTCTCGTCCGTCAACGGCTCGAAGGGCGCGTTCGGACAAACCAACTATTCGGCGGCCAAAGCCGGTGTGCACGGTTTCAGCAAAGCGCTGGCGCTGGAAGTGGCTAAAAAGGGCGTCACGGTGAACACCATTTCGCCGGGATACATCGGCACGAAAATGGTTACTGCCATTCCTGAAGACATCTTGAACACCAAGATCATTCCCCAAATTCCGGTGGGCCGTTTGGGCAGACCAGAGGAGGTGGCCGGACTCATCATTTACCTGGCTTCAGAAGAGGCCGCATTTTTGACCGGTGCCAACATCGCCATCAATGGCGGTCAGCACATGCAGTGATTCTCGAAGGGCACTCTGCCCTTGGGGTTACGTTGCAGTGTCGGCCAGCGCCCAGGTGATGTGCTCTAAAACCAAAGGGCTGGCAGCGCTCAGTGACCCTTCTAACGCCGCCCTGAGGGCGGCGTTTTCATTGGTTCGCAGCGCATTGCCCACGGCCACCGCCAAGTTGCGCTGCCAACGTTCAAAGCCGATTCGGCGGATGGCGCTGCCTTGCGTGCGCCGCAGAAATTCCGCTTCATCCCATCGCCACAGCTCGAGCAAAGTCACGTCCGTCACAGCCGCGCGCGCATCGAAATCTGGCAACGTGCTCAGCGCCGCATATTTGTTCCACGGGCAAGTCAACTGGCAGTCGTCACAGCCGTAAATGCGATTGCCCATGAGCGGCCGTAACTCCACGGGTATGGGGCCCGCATGCTCAATCGTGAGGTAAGAAATGCAGCGCCGCGCATCCAGTTCGTAGGGTGCCACGATGGCCTGCGTAGGACACACCGTGATGCAGGCAGTGCAGCTGCCGCAGCTGGCTTCGATCACCGACGTGATGGGCAGTGCCAGGTCAATGTAGATCTCACCCAAGAAGAACATCGAACCGGCGTCGCGGTGCAAAGCCAGCGTGTGTTTGCCGCGCCAGGCAATGCCGCTTTGCGTGGCCAAAGCCACCTCCATGACCGGTGCCGAATCGGTGAACACGCGGTGACCAAATGGGCCCACTTCGGCGGCCAGTCGATCCGCCAACTTCTGCAGGCGCGAACGCAACACCTTGTGATAGTCGCGACCTCGTGCGTACACAGAAATGGTGGCGGCCTGCGGGTCGGCCAAGCGGCTCCATTCACGGCCTTGCCAGCCCGGCGAGGTGTTCGCAGGCAAGTAATTCATGCGCGCTGTGATGACGCGCACTGTGCCCTGCCTCAATTCAGCTGGACGGCTGCGTTTGCTGCCGTGCGCCGCCATGTAATGCATGCTGCCGTGGAAGCCGCGCGCCAACCAACTTTGCAGACCCGCCTCGGCATCGGACAAATTCAGGTCCGACACACCGATCTGTGAAAATCCCAGTGCTTCACCCCACGCTTGCAGCTTGCTCAGCAAAGCTTCAGGCTGCCAGTTAACAAGTTCTTCAGATTCCACAGGTGGCTGCATTTGCCGATTCTAG
>JANPNT010000733.1:0-2711 GCA_031427655.1 Burkholderiales bacterium | reverse complement strand
CTGTTGCTCGCACGCGCTTTGTACAAACGGCCGCAGTTTTTGTTTTTGGACGAGGCCACCAGCGCCTTGGACGTGGACCGCGAGCGGCTGGTGAATCTGGCTGTGCGGCAACTCAACATCACGCGCGTGATCGTGGCGCATCGGCCTGAGACCATTGCCTCAGCAGGCCGGGTGATCGTGTTGAGCGAGGGGCGCATTGCGCAGGACCTGCGCACGGTCAGCACAGGCTCGCACGCGTCCAGTTGACGGGCTGGTTTGCCGCTCCAGTGCGGTGAGCCACCGCATGGCGTGCTCGCGGTTGTCACCGCACATTTCAGTGCTGGGCATCAAGCTTGAACACACGGCAGGGCGTTCGGGATGACCGAAAATTGCGCAGCGTTGATCGAACCGCAAGTGCACGCAGCGCACCCCGGCGGGCTTGCTGATGCCGTTGACGGCGGTCACGTCGGGAATCGGGGATGAGATCGATGGTGCTGTGCAACAGGCACCGCATTCAGGGCGGCACTTCATGCTTGCGAGGCGCGACTTGAGGTGACTTCCCGAGGGTCACTGCCTACAATCCCAGCTTGCTCAAAATTTAGGCAGCGCATGTCTTCCCCTGTGTTTTTTCCAAAAAAGTTTGACGTGATTGTGGTCGGTGGCGGGCACGCCGGAACCGAGGCCGCGTTGGCTGCCGCGCGCATGGGAAGTGCTACCTTGCTGCTGACGCACAACATCGAAACGCTCGGCCAGATGAGCTGCAACCCTTCGATTGGCGGCATCGGCAAAGGCCATCTCGTCAAAGAGATCGACGCCATGGGTGGCGCGATGGCGGCGGCCACCGACGAAGCGGGCATCCAATTTCGCATCCTCAACAGCTCCAAAGGCCCTGCCGTGCGCGCCACTCGAGCGCAGGCCGACCGGGTTTTGTACCGCGCGGCCATTCGCCAGCGGCTGGAAAATCAAGAGAATCTGTGGTTGTTCCAAGGCGCCTGCGACGACTTGACCGTTGAAGGTGACCGAGTGACTGGCGTGGTCACGCAAGTGGGCATACGCTTCGATTGCAAAACCGTGGTGCTCACCGCCGGTACTTTCCTCGACGGCAAAATCCACATTGGCCTGCAAAACCACGCGGCGGGGCGCGCCGGCGATCCACCGGCGGTGCGCTTGTCCAGCCGTTTGAAAGAGCTCAAACTGCCGCAAGGGCGTTTGAAAACCGGCACCCCGCCTCGCATCGACGGGCGCAGCATCAACTTCAGCGTGCTGACCGAGCAACCCGGCGACGGCATGCCCCAAGCTGATGGCACCCCTGCCACTGGCCCCGTTCCGGTGTTCAGCTTCATGGGACGCGCTGACCAGCATCCGCAGCAAGTGCCGTGCTGGATCACCCACACCAACGAGCAAACACACGCCATCATCCGCGCCGGCTTTGACCGCAGCCCAATGTTCACCGGCGTGATCGAAGGGGTCGGCCCGCGTTACTGCCCCAGCATTGAAGACAAGGTGAGCCGCTTTGCCGACAAGACTTCGCACCAGATTTTTCTGGAGCCCGAGGGGTTGACCACCCACGAGTTTTACCCGAATGGCATTTCCACGTCGCTTCCGTTTGACGTGCAACTGGCTGCCGTCCACTCCATGGCCGGTTTGGAGAATGCGCACATCTTGCGGCCCGGCTATGCCATAGAGTACGACTTCTTCGACCCGCGTGCGCTGAAGGTCAGTTTTGAAACTCAGGCCATTCAAGGCTTGTTTTTTGCGGGCCAGATCAACGGCACCACTGGATACGAGGAGGCTGCTGCTCAAGGCCTCTTCGCCGGACTGAACGCAGCGCTGCAAGTTCGTGAACAAGCTGCGTGGCTGCCGCGCCGCGACCAAGCCTATTTGGGCGTGTTGGTGGACGACCTGATCACCAAGGGCGTGACCGAGCCATACCGCATGTTCACCAGCCGCGCCGAGTTCCGACTGCAACTGCGCGAAGACAATGCCGACATGCGCTTGACCGAAACTGGTCGGGCGATGGGCCTAGTGAATGACGCACGGTGGGACGCCTTTAACCGTAAGCGCGATGCTGTTTCACGTGAAACACAGCGGCTGCAATCGACCTGGGTGCACCCGAGCAAACTGTCTGTCATGGATGCCGAACGCTTGCTGGGCAAACCCATAGAGCACGAATACAGCTTGGCCGATTTACTGCGTCGCCCGGGCATAGGCTTTGACGCGGTCACGGAAGTCGCTGGTGCTGCAGGAGGGGCTGATGTTTCACGTGAAACACTGAAAGCCGAATTGGGCAATTTGATGGCCGATGCGGTGATCGAGCAGGTGGAAGTCAGCATCAAGTACGCAGGTTACATCGGCAAGCAAATAGAAGAAGTTGAGCGCGTTGCGTATTACGAGAACCTGGCGCTGCCCTTGGAGTTGGACTATTCCCAGGTGCCCGCCTTGAGTTTCGAGGTGCGGCAGACGCTGAACAAGCAGCGGCCTGCGACCTTGGGTTTGGCGTCGCGCATGTCGGGCGTCACACCTGCAGCCATTTCTTTGCTGCTGGTTCACTTGAAGAAAAGTCGCTCCAAAGGCTTCGGAGGCGTCGTGGCCGGTGCCGTAATCAAGCAGGAAGCTGCCGCTTGACGGAGCAAGACAATCTTCTTCGACAGCCTCTGATCGATGTGGCGGCATCGCTGCAGCTGGACATGTCTGAGTGGCAAGCCAACACCCTGCTGGCCTACTTGGCGATG
>JANPNT010000732.1:0-2091 GCA_031427655.1 Burkholderiales bacterium | reverse complement strand
CCCAGACAAAAAAGCTGCAGCCTTGGCAGAGCAAAAAGACGACCGCCGCTACCGCCATGGCCTGGCCATTCTGGAAGCCAAGCGCTGGCTGCGCCCGCTAGACCGGGGCGACGGCAAAGACGCGTTTGACCCGGACGCGCCCTCGTCGCAAATGCTGCGCTACCTGAGCCGCATTGATGTGGCCTCAGACCGCGCCATCAAGTGGGGCATGCTCACCAACGGTGCGGTGTGGCGCTTGTACTGGCAAGACGCCCGCTCACGCGCCGAAGAGTTTTTTGAAGTGGACTTGGCTGCCGCGCTCGGCGTGCCCGGCATCCAGCACGAGTTGGATGAAATAGAACCCAGCCACGCGCTGCGTTTGTTTTATTTGTTCTTTCAGCGTACCGCGTTTTTGCCACAGCCCTGGGACAACGCCGGGCGCAGCTTTCACGCCTACGCGCTCAATGAAGCGCGGCTGTATGAAGAAAAAGTTTCGCAAGACCTGGGCGCGCGCGTGTTCAGCGATATTTTTCCCAAGCTGGCCGACGCGCTGGCGCGTGGCGACTTGCACGCTAAAACGCATGAGATCGGCTACGGCCAGTTCAAGCGCCCACAGTACACGCCCGAGTACCTGGACGAAGTGCGTGAAGCCTCGCTGGTGCTGCTGTACCGCCTGCTGTTTTTGTTTTACGCCGAAGACCGCAACCTGCTGCCCGTGCGCGATGCCCGCTACGCGCCCTACAGCGTGCGCCGCCTGCGTGAGGAGGTGCGTGACAAGGTGGATGTGGGGACAAAGTTTTCGAGCACCATGCAGCCGATATGGTTGGCATTGAGGGGCTTGTTTGGCCTGATTAACACGGGGGACGATGATGTAGGCATGCCCGCCTACAACGGTGGCCTATTTGATCGCGCCCGTTCGCCCCTGCTGGAACGAACCAACGTGCCGGACGCCGTCATGGCCCCCATCATCGACGCACTCTCGCGCCGCACTGAGGACCTGCTGCGCGGCTGGATCAACTACCGCGATTTGTCCGTTTCGCACTTGGGCGGCATCTACGAGCGCCTGCTGGAATACAGCCTGGTGCATGAAGTGCAGGCCGTTGACAGCTACAAAGACAAGCCTGAGATCAACCGCATCACCGCAGCGCCCGCCAGCTTTGCCCGCAAGGTGTCTGGCAGCTACTACACGCACGATGATCTGGTGCGGCTGATCCTGCGCGAGTCGGTGGGCCTGCTGGCCACCGAACGCATGGATGCGTTTGAAGCCCACCTTAAAAAGCTCGGTAAAAAGGGCTCGCTCAACCCCGGCGACTGGGACGCACTCGACGCGCTTGACCCGGCCAGCCAGATTCTTGAACTCAAAATTTGCGACCCCGCCATGGGCAGCGGCCACTTCTTAGTGGCGCTGGTCGATTATTTGGCAGACCGCGTACTTGAGGCCATCACTACTGCCACGCATTGGGTGGGTGAGCAACCGTGGGCGGCGCACCTGATGGAGTCTGGCCGCCCTTGGCAAAGCCCGGTGCTGCAACGCATGGCCACGATTCGCCGCACCATCAAAACTACCGCCAAAGACCACGGCTGGGCAGTGACCGACGCGCAGCTCGACGACCGCCACATCGTGCGTCGCATGATCTTGAAGAAGACCATCTTCGGCGTGGACAAAAACCCCATGGCGGTCGAGCTGGCGAAGACCGCCTTGTGGCTGCACACCTTTACCGTGGGTGCGCCGTTGAGTTTTCTGGATCACCATCTCAAAATTGGTGACAGCCTGCACGGCGAAAAATTACCCGACGTGCAACGGGGTTTGCAAAACCTCGGTGCCTTGCTCTTGAGCAGTGAGTTTGACCGGCTGGCCTTGCATGCCAAAAATATGGAGCAGGTGGCCGACCTCACCGATGTGGATATTGCCGAGGCGCAACTCTCCAAAAAATTGGCCACTGACGCGGCTGCGCAGGTCGCTCCGCTTCATGCCGTGCTCGATTTCTGGCGCGCACTGCGTTGGTTGGTGCCTGGCTGGCCGGTGGACAAAATCAGCAAATTGCCCAAGCTGCTGAAAGTGGTTAAAGACGAACCCAACCCGCTGCTGGAGGGCCTGATCAAGCTGCTGGA
>JANPNT010000731.1:0-14608 GCA_031427655.1 Burkholderiales bacterium | reverse complement strand
GGCATCATTCCGGGTGCGGGCGGCACGCAGCGCCTGCCGCGTGCAGTGGGCAAGGCCAAAGCCATGGACTTGGTGCTCACCGCCCGAATGATGGACGCGGTAGAGGCCGAGCGCTGCGGCTTGGTGTCGCGCGTGGTGCCCTTGGCCGACCTGATGAGCGTGGTTTTCGAGGCCGCGCAAACCATCTGCGAATTCAGCGGCCCCAGCGTGATGATGGCCAAAGAAAGCGTGAACCGGGCTTACGAGAGTTCACTCAACGAAGGCATCCTGTTCGAGCGCCGAAACTTCCACGCCCTGTTTGCCACGCTCGATCAAAAAGAAGGCATGGACGCGTTTTTGAACAAGCGCAAGCCGGTGTTCAAGCAGGCTTGAATCAAGCCTGCAACCAAGCCGCCGGTCGGTCACCAAACACCGCACGCCGATGCCCCTCGCGGTGCAGTTCCAGCCAGTCGATGGACGTGACCTCGGCCGTGATGATGGCGAAATGGTGGCGTGCTGACAGTGCCGGTGCTGCACTGCTGAGCGGCATGCCCGGGGTCAGCGGCGACAAATAGTCTTGCGATGCGGGTGACAGCTTCAAGCTTTCCCAGCGCGACGTGACGGCCAAGCCGCTGTCTTCCAAACTCAGGCGCACCCGACAGCGCAGTTGCCAACCCAAACGACGCGACCACATCACCACCGTGCCGTGGGGATGGTCGCGAAGTTGCTGCGCTTTTTCGGCGCGCGAGTCTGTGTAGATCAGCAACTGTTTGGCGCTGGCGTTAACTTCGCGCAGCACGACGTTGCGCGCATCGGCGGTCAGCGCATCGCCAATTTTCCCCACGGTGGACAAGACCACCGTGCGCCACTCATGGTGCTTGTCGTGCACCGCGCGCGTCAGCTCTTGCCACAGCGCAGTCTCAATCTCGGGCAGTGTTGCCAGGCGCACTTGCGACATCAGCCTTCCTTGCGCAGCGATGGGAACAAGATCACATCGCGGATGCTCGGGCTGTCGGTGATGAGCATCATCAAACGGTCGATGCCGATGCCGCAGCCGCCTGTGGGCGGCATGCCGTACTCCAGTGCGCGGATGAAATCGGCGTCGTAAAACATGGCTTCTTCGTCACCGGCTTCTTTGTTGGCCATTTGCGCGTGGAAGCGGGCGGCTTGGTCTTCGGCGTCGTTCAATTCGCTGAAACCGTTGGCGTATTCGCGGCCCGTGATGAACAGCTCAAAGCGCTCGGTGATGGAAGGGTTGGCGTCAGAGGCGCACGCCAGCGGGCTGACTTCCACTGGGTAGTCGATGATGAAAGTGGGCTGCCATAACTGGTCTTCCACCACGGCTTCGAACAGGCCGAATTGCAGCTCGGCCAGCGTCCAGTGGGCGGGTGCGCCGTGGCCTTGCGATGTCAATTGGGTACGCACCACAGAAGCGTCCATCGCTTCGGCTTCGCTCAGTCCGGCGTACTTCACCAGCGAGTCACGCACCGACAAACGCGCAAACGGCTGGTCGAGCGCCACCGGTTTTCCGGCGTAGGTGATGGCCGCCGAGCCCGTGGCCACGCGGGCTGCGTGGCGCAGCACCTCTTCGGTGAAGTCCATCAAATCGTGGTGATTCCAGTACGCCGCGTAAAACTCCATCATCGTGAATTCGGGGTTGTGCCGAACGCTGATGCCTTCGTTGCGGAAGCTGCGGTTGATCTCAAACACGCGCTCAAAACCGCCCACGATCAGACGCTTCAAATACAGCTCGGGCGCAATGCGCAAGTACATCTGCTGGTCGAGCGCGTTGTGGTGCGTGACGAAAGGCTTGGCGTTGGCACCGCCCGGAATGGGGTGCAGCATGGGTGTTTCCACTTCCATGAAGTGGTGCTCGACCATGAACTGGCGCACCGCGCTGAGCGCCTTGCTGCGCACCGCAAACCGAGCGCGGGCGTGTTCGTCGGTGATCAGGTCAACGTAGCGCTGACGGTACTTTTGCTCTTGGTCGGCCATGCCGTGAAACTTGTCGGGCAGCGGGCGCAGGCTCTTGGTCAGCAAGCGCAGCGAACTCACGCGCACGCTGAGCTCGTTGGTTTTGGTTTTGAACAGCACGCCTTCGGCCGCAATGATGTCGCCCAAGTCCCAGTGTTTGAAGGCCTCGTAGGCGTCTTCGCCGATGTGGTCTTTGGTCACAAACAGCTGCAAGCGGCCACCGCTCACCCCCATGGACGCATCTTGCAGCGTGCAAAAACTGGCCTTGCCCATCACGCGTTTCAGCATCATGCGGCCGCCCAAACTCACCTTCACCGCCAGTGGGTCCAACTCGGCGTTCTCCATGCCGTCGTACAGGCGGAACATCTCGGCGGCGCGGTGCTGGGGTTTGAAATCGTTGGGGAAGGGCACGCCTTGTGTGCGGATGTGGGCCAGCTTTTCGCGCCGCTCGGCGATGAGCTTGTTTTCGTCAACGGGAGCGGCTATGTCAGTGCTGGGGGAATTGGTTGTCGTCATGGTGATGTCTCGAATGAAGCCGAATTTTAGGCGGCGTGTTTCAACCTGAACCGCACCCATAAAATCAGAGGCTGCGCGGGCAATCAGGCCTCGCATCTTTTTGATTGCGCCCATGCCCACACCGTCTGTGATTCGTGACCGCAAGCTGCGCATGGCCTTGGTGGGTTGTGGCCGCATTGCCAAGACGCACTTCGCTGCGATGGCGCAACACGCCGACCGCGTTGAACTGGTGGCGGTGTGCGACACCGACCCTGCCGCGCTGCAAGCGGCGGTGGCGTCAACGAAAACGGCGGGCTTTAGTTCACTCACTGAACTGCTGGCTGGCAGCCACGCCGATCTGGTCGTCTTGGCCACGCCCAGCGGCCTGCATTCGCAGCAAGCCACACAGGTTGCGCAAGCCGGCCGCCATGTGCTCAGCGAAAAGCCCATGGCCACCAAATGGGACGAAGGCGTGGCCATGGTCAAAGCCTGCCGCGACTCGGGCGTGAAGCTGTTTGTCGTCAAACAAAACCGCCTGAACGCCACGCTGCAACTCGTCAAGCGCGCTGTGGATCAAGGCCGCTTCGGCAAGCTGGCATTGGTCACGGTGAATGTGTTTTGGACGCGCCCGCAAAGCTATTACGACGACGCGCCGTGGCGTGGCCGCTGGGACATGGACGGCGGTGCCTTCATGAACCAAGCCAGTCACTACGTGGACATGGTCGATTGGTTGGTCGGCCCTGTTGACAACGTGCACGCCTACACCGCCACCTTGGCACGCCAGATCGAAGCCGAGGACACCGGCGTGATGAGCATGCGGCTGCGCAGCGGCGCGCTGGCGTCGGTGAACGTGACCATGCTCACCCACAAGCAGAACTTCGAAGGCAGCATCACATTGTTGGGCGAGCGTGGCACGGTGCGGGTGGGCGGCGTGGCTGTCAACAAAATTGAGCATTGGGAATTTGATGCGCCGCATGCCGACGACGCGCTGGTGAAAGACGCGAGTTACGGCGTCACAAGTGTTTACGGCCCCGGCCACCCGCTGTACTACGACAACGTCATCAACACCTTGCGCGGTGAAGCCAATGCGCAGGTCGATGGCTATGAAGGCCTGCGCTCGTTGGAGGTGTTGATCGCGGCTTACCGCTCGGCGCGCGACGGCGTTCGCGTTGGTCTGCCGCTGGTGTTCTGATCGGAAAACCATGAGCACCATCCACGCTTCAGCCATCGTTGATCCCGGTGCCCAGTTGGGCCAACGCACCCGTGTGTGGCACTTCGCCCATGTCTGCGCCGGAGCGCGCATCGGTGCCGACTGTTCTTTGGGCCAGGGGGTGTATGTGGGCAGCGACGTGGTGATAGGCCGCAACGTGAAAATCCAAAACAATGTGTCGGTGTACGACGCGGTGACTTTGGAAGACGACGTGTTTTGCGGCCCCAGCGTGGTGTTCACCAATGTGCACAACCCGCGCTCGGAGGTAACCCGAAAAAATGAGTACCGTCCCACTTTAGTGAAGCAGGGTGCCACGCTGGGGGCCAATTCCACCGTGGTGTGCGGCGTCACCATCGGCCGCTACGCCTTTGTGGGCGCAGGCGCGGTGGTCAGCCGCGATGTGCCTGACTTCGCATTGATGGTGGGCGTGCCCGCCAAGCAAATGGGCTGGATGAGCCGCCACGGCGAGCGTTTGAAGTTCATCAACGTACACGACGGCGACGCCATTTGCCCGGCCACCGGCGAGCGCTATGTGATGGAACAAGGTCTTGTCCGCTTTGCAGACACCACGCCAGAGGGCGTGGCAGAAGGAACCACCGGATGAAGCTCGATTTCATCGACCTGAAAAGCCAATACGCGGCGCTGAAAACAAGCATCAGCGAGCGCATGCAGCGCGTGCTGGACCACGGCCAATACATCATGGGCCCTGAGGTGAAGGAGCTTGAGTTGGCCTTGGCGAAGCGCGTGGGTGCTGCCCACTGCCTCACCGTGGCCAGCGGCACCGAGGCGCTGTTGATTGCACTGATGGCGCTTGATCTGCAGCCCGGCGACGAAGTCATCACGACGCCGTTCACCTTTGCCGCCACGGCCGAGATGATCGTGCTGCGCGGTGGCAAGCCGGTGTATGTGGACATCGAGGCCGACACCTGCAACATCAACGCCGCGTTGATTGAAGCCAAAATCACGCCCCGCACGCGGGCCATCATGCCGGTGGGTTTGTACGGGCAGGTAGCGGACATGGACGCCATCAACGCCATTGCCGCGCGCCACGGTTTGGCCGTGATTGAAGACGCGGCGCAGAGCTTTGGTGCCACTTACAAAGGTCAGCAGAGCTGCAACTTGTCTACCTTCGGCTGCACCAGTTTTTTCCCCAGCAAACCGCTGGGCTGCTACGGCGACGGCGGGGCCATCTTTACAAACGACGACGCCTTGGCATTGGCTTGCCGCGAGATCCGTGTGCACGGCCAAAGCGCGCGCTACACCCACACGCGCATCGGCGTGGGCGGCCGCATGGACACGCTGCAATGCGCGGTGGTGTTGGCCAAGTTGGAGCGCTTTGATTGGGAGCTGCAACGGCGCGCCTACATCGGTGCGCGCTACGCCAGATTGCTCGCAGCAACAGGCAAGAGCGCTGGCGCCGAGTTGCTGACCGTGCGCCCCGACCGCAACTGCGTGTGGGCTCAGTACACCGTGTTCGTAGACCACCGCAATGAGGTGCAAGCCAAGTTGCTGGCGCAGGGCGTTCCCACCGCCGTCCACTACCCCAAGCCCCTGCATTTGCAGCCCGCCTACGCGGCAGACTGCTGCCCCGAATGCTGCCCGCAAAGCGTGATCGCCGGTCAGCGTGTCATGAGCTTGCCCATGAGCGCCGATTTGACCGAAGCGCAGCAAGATCATGTTGTGAAAGCGCTGCTCGAGGCCGTGAATCCAGAGTGACGAATTCATGAGGCCGGCGCTCTGGTCAGTCGCCATTCAAGCCGCAGGGTCAGCCGCCACTTTAGGCGCGGCGCTGTTGGTGTCATCGCAACTGGGCTTGGCCGCGCAAGGTGAATTTGGTTTGCTGCGCAGTTGGACGGATGCTTTGGGCGCACTGGCGGTGATAGGTCTGCCGCAAGGCTTGCTGCACATGCAGTACCGCGAGGGCGTCAGCGTGGCAGCGCTGCGTGCTTGGGTCATGCGCTACATCGGTGTGCTCCTGGTGGTGCTGATTGCTTTGCTTTTTGTTCATCGATTTTTGTTGCCGACCGCATGGACACCGAGCTTGATTCAAAGCACCCAAACCCTCTGGTTGTTGGGTTCGACGGTGCTGCTGGCTGCTTCCCATTTGCTGTGGCGCGCCCTGGCGTTGCGCGAAGTCGGTTTGGTGCCGTATGCGGCGATGACGGCCGCGCCCTCGTTGATTGTGTTGATGGCCTTGGCAGTGGTCTGTGCACTGGGTCAGCGCAGTGGATTGGTGTGGGCATTGTTGGCAGGTGCGTTGTTGTCGTCGCTGGCATCGGGTTGGATGGTCAGACGTGTGGCCGGCCGGCGTGAAGCAAATGCACAGTGGTCACGTCGCACTTTATGGGCCGTCAGCTCGCAAACCGGCATCCAAAATATTTTCACTGCTTTGACCCCGCCGTTGGTGTTGAGCACCGCCGCAGCGCTCGGCGCGTCACTGGCGCACGTTGGCTTGTTGTCTTTGGGCCTGCACGTCTACCAAATCTTTGGCGTGGCGGCGGTCTACATCGCCCCCATGGTTTACGACAAAGCCGCTCGCTCTGGCGCGGCGATGTCTGCGCAGCAATTGTTGAATTGGATGCTGGAGCGGTTGACGCTGCGTGTTGTGATGGCCTTCACTTTGCTTGTGGCAGCGGCCATGTTTTTGCTGCGCAGCTTGTGGCCCGCAGGTGCCGATTCTTTGGTGTTGGTGGCTGCCATGGCGTGCGCCGGTACGCTGTCGATGGCGGTGCGCCTGATGGCCACCTTGATGCAAGCGCGCGGTGCTTATCGCGCCTTGAGTTGGCATGCCTTGGGCCGATTGGTGTTGTCCGTCAGCGGCAGTGCGGCTTTGATGCAAGTGTGGCCCCCCGCCCTGGCCGTGCCAGTGGCGCTGCTGGTGACTGAAGTGATTTTGTTGGTGTGGGTTTGGAAGTTGATGCAGGCGCGAGCATGAAATCTGCTCCCTCTGCATCACCAGAGTTGGTGCTCATCACCACCAACCATCCTTTCGTTCACACCGGCGGCGAAGTGATGTTTGTCGGTCCTGAATTGAAGCACTTGGAGCGCGAGTTGGCCACGGTTCGCGTGGTGCCACTGCATGCCGAAGGTGAATGCCTTGAGGTGCCCGACGGCGTGAAGCTAGATACCTCGTTGTCCGATGCCATGCAGCGCGAGCGCATTACCGCTTACTTGCGCGCCCTGTGGTGGCCGGGCTTTTGGGCTGAGTTGAGGCGTGCAGCGCGGCACGGTGGATGGACGGGCTGCGCCCGCGTGTGGCGCTGGGCTGCCACTGCGCAAAGCACTTATCGATGGGCGCGCAACGCTTTTCCAAGTGGCAGCGCGGTGCTTTTCTACACCTACTGGCGCGGCGGCAGCACGCTGGCTTTGGCGCGCTTGGCAGCTGAAGAGCCCGCCATGAAAGTCGTCACTCGCGTGCATCGCTACGAGCTGTATGAAGACGCGTTTGATCCGCCGTTTCAGCCTTGGCATCCGTGGCTGTACCAAGCGCTGGCGTTTACCGCCACCGTGTCGCAGGACGGGTATGACTACCTGCGCAAAGCGGGTGTTCCGGCTGCACGATTGCTGCTGTCGCGCTTGGGCACCCAAGCATCACCAAGCCTGGCAAGCGCATCCAGCGACGGCGTCTTGCGCATCGTGTCGGCCAGTTTTGTGACGCCGGTCAAGCGCGTGCCATTCATTGCGCAAGCCGTCATGGACTTCGCCGCACGCCGTCTGAAACAACCCGTCGAATGGACACACTTTGGCGACGGTGCGCAACTGGATTCCGTTCGCCAGCTTCTGTACAAAGCGCCTGCCAACTTGACATCCCACTTGCGCGGACACGTTGCCAACGCCGATGTGATGGCGCATTACGCGTGTCAGCCGGTGGATGTGTTTTTGCTGCTCAGCGAATCAGAAGGCCTGCCCGTGTCCATCCAAGAAGCCGCCAGCGCAGGCGTTCCCATCATCGCCACCGACGTGGGCGGTGTGGGCGAGTTGGTGGGTGACGACAATGG
The DNA here is from genome assembly GCA_031427655.1 of Burkholderiales bacterium. Classification (GTDB taxonomy): domain Bacteria; phylum Pseudomonadota; class Gammaproteobacteria; order Burkholderiales; family Burkholderiaceae_C; genus JANYJJ01. Next base: position 6,952 of record JANPNT010000731.1, on the reverse strand, counting down.
GGTTTTGTTGAAGGCCGATGCCACGCGGGCCGTCGTGGTGGAAGCTTTAGAGCGCGTGCTTTTGAACGATGATTTCTCAGAACGTTTGTCCAAGCGAGCGGCATCGCATCGGCGTTGGGCCGAGGGGTTCGATGCCGAGGTCAATCACACTCGATTCGCCAAATCCCTCAAGCGCTTGCTTGGTTCCCTCCCCGGGAAGGGGCAGGCTTGGGGTGGGGGTGAAAACCTTGAACACATCCGTTCAACATCAACACCTCAACCCCCATCCCAGCCTTCCCCCACCTAAAGGGAAGGAGCGAACACAAATGCAATTCCCTCCCATCACCCGCACGCACCTCGACGGCAGCACCTTCTCCAACGCACACCGCTTTCACCTCGGCAACCACGGTCGTGCGCCGCGCCGTGTCGAGCGCCTGGTCGACTTGTGTCGCCACAAAAAAGTGCTGCATGTGGGCTGCTGCGATCACCTCGACCTGATCCGCAGCAAGGTCGCGCAAGGCGTTTACCTGCATCAAAACTCGTGCGCTGTGGCCAGCCACTGTGTAGGCATGGACATCAGCGCGCCCGGTGTGACTTTGTTGCATGAACTCAACTTCCCCGAGGTCTATCTGCCGGACGATGTTCCGCAAGATGACTACGACATTTGTTTGCTCGCTGATGTGATCGAGCACGTCGGCGACGTGGTCAGCTTCTTGAAATCCATGCACCGCTATCGTTTCAAAATCTTGGTGGTCGCCACGCCCAACGCCTTTCGCTTGCGCAATTTTTTAAGCCACGGCGAACTCATCAACACCGACCATCGCTACTGGTTCTCGCCCTACACCTTGTGCAAGGTGCTCACCGACGCGGGCTACTCGCCGCAGCAGGTCGAGCTGTGCCACAGCGATTACGTCAGCCGCAAGGGCGCACTGGCCGCGCGCGTGCTCGACTTCCTGCCCAAGTACCGCGACACCTTGATCGTATCGGCCGACTTTGCCAGCGCGCCTTGAACATCCTGCTCATCAACCATTACGCCGGTTCACCCCGGCACGGCATGGAGTACCGGCCTTACTACTTGGCGCGTGAGTGGGTGAGGGCAGGGCACCGCGTCCAGATCGTCGCGGCCTCGTATTCGCATGTGCGCAGCGTGCAGCCGATGGTGACAAATCAGCCGTTGAACGAGACCATCGAAGGCATCAACTACCGCTGGTATGCGACCCCCACCTACGCAGGCAACGGTGTGGATCGCGTGCTGAACATTTGGAGTTTTTTGCGGCAGCTGTGGGCCGACGCCATGCGCCTCACCAACACCTTCCAGCCTGATGTGGTGATCGCCTCCAGCACCTACCCAATGGACATTTGGGTGGCGCGTCGCATTGCCAAAATGGCGCGCGCCAAGCTGGTGTACGAGGTGCATGATTTGTGGCCCGCCTCACCCATCGAACTCTCGGGCATGTCCCAACATCACCCCTTCATCATGCTGTGCCAGAAAGCAGAAAACGACGCCTACCGCGATGCCGACGCGGTCGTCAGCATGCTGCCTAAAGTGGCCGACCACATGGCGGCGCACGGCCTGGATTTGCGCAAATTGCACATCGTGCCCAACGGCATCTCTCCCGAAGAATGGCCAGACGAATGGGCAGATCCCCCTGAGCCTTTGAGACCTGATGTGTTGGCGCATTTGCAGGCGATGCGCGCCGCAGGCCGCACCATCGTCGGTTACGCGGGCTCGCACGGTTTGCCCAATGCGTTGGACGTGCTGCTTGATGCTGCGGCGCTGCTGAAAGATGAGCGGTTCGCCTTCGTCTGCGTCGGCGGTGGCATGGAGAAAGCGCGCTTGGCGCAGCGCGTTGTCGGTGAAGGTTTAGTCCATGTCGCCCTATTCGACGCCATCCCCAAGTCGCAAATTCCGTCGCTGCTGCGCGAGTTCGACATCGCCTACATCGGCTGGCAGCGCACACCTCTGTACCGCTTCGGCATTGCGCCGAACAAGTTGATGGACTACATGATGGCCAGCCGCGTGGTGCTGCATTCGGTGGATGCGGGCAACGATCCCGTGGCGGATGCCGGCTGCGGTTTGACGGTTGCACCCGAGTCCGCGTCGGCCGTGGCGGATGGCCTGCGCGCTTTGCTGCGCATCCCGCCTGAAGCCCGAGCCGCCATGGGCGGCCGTGGCCGCGACTTCGTTGTGGCGCACCACACCTACCCCGTGTTGGCTCAGCGCTTCATCGATGCGCTGCCTCATGCCAAGGCTTTGTCATGAGCACCGAACCCGACGAGGTGGCGGCCCGTTACGCCCGCCGCAATCAGCCCGAGCGCTACAGCCTGCTGCGCCCCGATGTGTGGCGCAACGTGCAGGAACGCCAACGCGCCATGCTGCGTTTGTTCGCTGATCTCGGGCACACCGATCTGTCCACACTGCGTTTGCTGGAAGTCGGCTGCGGCACAGGCAGCAACCTGTTGGAGCTGTTGCGGATGGGCTTTGCGCCGCAGCATCTCAGCGGTGTGGAGCTGCTGTCAGATCGCTTCCAAGTCGCGCGCGCCTCGCTTCCGAGCGCATTGAAGTTGCACGAAGGCGATGCGCTGACCATGAACGTGACGGAGCAGTCGCAAGACATTGTTTTCGTCTCCACCGTGTTTTCATCGCTGCTGGACGACGCCTTTCAGCAGCATTTGGCCGACGCCATGTGGCGCTGGGTCAAGCCCGGCGGTGGTGTGCTGTGGTACGACTTCACCGTCAACAACCCGCGCAACTCTGACGTGCGCGGCGTCTCATTGAAGCGAGTGCAAGCGCTGTTTCCGCAAGGGCAGATGAGGTCGCAGCGCGTCACGCTGGCGCCGCCGGTGGCGCGCTGGGTGACTCGCGTTCACCCCAATTTATACGGTGTTTTCAATGCGGTGTGGTCGCTCAGAACGCACTGTTTGGCATGGATTGCGAAGCCTGCGTAAATCCGGACAAGTGAATGTTCGGCGCGGCAATCAAACCGAATGTCGCATCAGTGCATCAATTCATCACCGCAAGCTATCATCTACCCAAGTTGAAAATTGTTGCGAAAGCCACCATGCGAACCACACTTGATATTGACGACGATCTCCTTGCCGCCACCAAAGAAATGGCGCGGAATGAAGGCACAACCGCGGGGCAAATCGTATCTCGTTTGCTGCGCAATTCGTTGACGGGCGCCGGGCAAGCGGCCCGCGCGCCTGCCCGTCGTAGCCCGGCCGTGGCGGGCTTTCGTGCATTTCCGGCCCGACCCGGCGTGGTCGTGACGAACGACCAAGTCAACGCGCTGCGTGACGCGGAAGGGATTTGACTTGTCCATGCGCGCCTTGCTTGACGTGAACGTGTTGGTGGCGCTGCTCGACCAAGGGCACCTTCATCACAGTGCCGCGTCGCAGTGGATGGTTCGTCACGCCAAATCCGGGTGGGCTTCTTGCCCGATGACCCAAAACGGCTGTTTGCGCATCTTGTCGCTCAGCAGCTACCCCAACTCGCATCCCACTGCGGTGGTTGCATCCCGACTGTCGGAGGCGATGAACACGCCGTTTCATAAGTTTTGGCCCGACGCCATCAACCTGTTGGAACCTGATCTGCTGCGTTGGGATCGCATCCTCACCTCGCGTCAAATCACCGATACCTATCTGTTGGCTTTGGCAGCATCTCATCAGTCACGCTTGGTCACGTTCGACCGAGGCATTTCGGTTGACGCGGTCGCCTCAGCGTCCAAAGCTAACCTGGTGTTGCTGAGTTGAGCGCATGTATGCCGCCCCGTCGCAGCAATCGCCTCCACCGAATTTTTCCCAAGCCTGCATGACCGCCACAACTCTCCCTTTTATCCCCTTCGCCTTGCCCGACATCGGCGAAGCCGAAATTGCCGAGGTGGTCGACACCTTGCGTTCGGGCTGGCTCACTACCGGCCCCAAAGCCAAGCGCTTTGAAGAAGACTTCACTGCATTTTTAGGTGACGCGTCACTGCACAGCCTGGCCGTCAACTCCGCCACAGCCGGTTTGCATTTGGCGCTTGAAGCCGTCGGCATCGGCCCCGGCGACGAGGTCATCACCACCACCCACACCTTCACTTCCACTGCCGAAGTGGTGCGCTATTTAGGTGCCGATGTGGTGCTGGTGGACATCGACCCCGCCACGATGTGCATCGACGTGAACGCGGTGGCAGCCGCCATCACCCCGCGCACCAAAGCCGTTATGCCGGTGCACTACGGCGGCCTCGCAGCCGACATGTCGGCCTTGCTGGCCTTGGCCAAGCAGCACGGCTTGAAAGTGATTGAAGACGCAGCGCACGCGCTGCCTACCACCTGCAATGGCCAACTGATAGGCACGCTTGAATCCGACGTGACGGTGTTCAGTTTTTACGCCAACAAAACCATCACCACCGGCGAAGGCGGCATGGTCGTCACTCGCAACGCAGAGCTGGCCAAGCGCATGAAAGTCATGCGCCTGCACGGCATCAGCCGCGACGCCTTCGACCGCTTCACCGCCAAAGTGCCCAGTTGGTATTACGAAATCGTGGCCCCCGGTTTCAAATACAACCTCACCGACATCGCGGCAGCTTTGGGCATTCACCAGCTCAAACGCGCTGTTCAATTTCAACAGCGCCGCCAGCAAATTGCAGCGCAGTACGACGCCGCATTCGCGGGCCTGCCCTTTGTGCCGACGGCCCAAGCGAAGCCCGGCGATGTGCATTCGTGGCACCTTTACCCGCTGCGGCTCAGGCCAGACGCGCCCATCACTCGCGATGCCCTGATCGAGCGCTTGTTTGCCGCAGGCATCGGTTGCAGCGTTCACTACATACCGCTGCATCTGCAGCCGTATTGGCGCGAGCGATATGGCTTGAAGGCTGAGCAGTACCCGCACAGTCAAGCGGCCTACGAAGGCTTGGTGAGCTTGCCGATTTACCCGCGCATGAGCGATGTCGATGTCAGCCGGGTCACGCACGCGATCACCTATGCACTGGGCTGACCGCTCTTGTCCTTGGGCCGTGCTGACGTGTTGAAGCGTTTCCTTGATTTCACGGCGGCGGCAGTGGGTTTGTTGTTGTTGGCTCCGCTGCTGCTGTTGGTGGCGCTGCTCATACGCTTGGACACGCGTGGCCCGGTGTTCTTTCGGCAAGTTCGAGTTGGACGTTACGGCCAGCCCTTTCGCATCTTCAAGTTCCGAACCATGGTGAATGGCCGAGTGAGCGCGGGCCCGTTGCTCACAGTAGAGGGCGATGCGCGCATCACCCGCGTGGGCAACTTCTTGCGGCGCACCAAGCTCGATGAACTGCCGCAGTTGATTGACGTGCTGCGCGGCACCATGAGTCTGGTCGGCCCGCGCCCTGAGGTGCCGCGCTATGTAGAGCACTACCCTTCCGCTTCGCGAGACCGCGTGCTCAGCGTGCGTCCCGGCATCACCGATTTCGCGTCATTGCGTTACCGCGACGAGAACACGCTACTGGCCCAAGCCAGTGACCCTGAGCGCGAGTACGTGGAGGTCATCTTGCCGTCCAAATTGCGCTATGCGATGGACTATGTGGACAACGCCTCCGTCGTGGGTGATTTGCGTGTGTTGGGCCTCACATTGCGCACCGTTTTTGTCCCCTCGCTGCCCGTGCCCAGGAGCTTCATTGCCATGACAGACCGAAAAATTTGGAGCCGCTTTGACAGCGCCATGACCTCGTTGCATCCGCAGAGATTTGTTGTCGCTGCGGTGCTTGATGCGTTGACTGTGTTGGCCTGCTGGCACATCACCTATCTGTTCAGATTAGGCTTCGAGCGCTATCAACCTGGTCGCCCGTGGTACGACGATTACGTGTCATTCGGTGTGGTGGGTGCCTATGCGTTGTGCCTGGCGCTCACAGGAGCACAAGGCGGCATCTGGCGGTTTTTTGGCTTCGACGATTTGAAGCGAATCACCGTATCTTGTTTGATGGCGGGCCTGCTCAGTGCGGTGGCGGTGCTGATGGCGCAACTGACCGGGGTGGCCCGTGCCGTGCTGGTGTTGCATCCCTTGTTTTGCATTGCGGCTTTGTCCATCACCCGAATGGCCTATCGCATGGTGTGGGAGCACGCTCGCGCTCGCGCTAATGGGCTAGAGGGCGAGCCGCGCCGTGCCATTATTTTGGGCGCCGGTGAAGCGGCCCGCCGCTTGATTGCCGGCATCCACATGCGTGACGGCTGGACGGTGTTGGCTTTGCTAGACGACAACGCTAGCAAGCAAGGCACCCGCATTGGCGGCATTCCTGTGTTGGGCGGCTTGTCCGACTTGGCGCTGCCTCACATTTGTGCCAGTGCCACCCACGTCATCATCGCCATGCCTACGGCCACAACCGAACAACGCGCGCGAGCCGTCGATCTGGCAAAGCACGCGGGGCTGTTGGTGTTGACGGTGCCGAGCCAGGACGAACTGCAAGTCCAAGACTGATCGACAGTGGCCTCAACGCTTTGACAACGCGGCTGAAGCTTCCGCATTCACTTCGTCTGCCGCGCGGAACTCGGGCACCAAATTTCGCACCTGCCGCAGCATCTGATCGGCTTGGTTGCCAACGCATGCTTGACGAAGCGACTGGATCATTTTGTCCAGCAGCGCAGGCTCAATATGACGCTCCCGTGCGCACATGATGCGCGGGTGGCCGCTGGGGATCACGTCGTCGCCGATTAGCAATTCTTCAAACAATTTTTCGCCCGGCCGCAGCCCCACCGACTTGATTTCAATATCGCCTTCCGGGTCGGAGTCAGTTTTTTCGCTCAAGCCTGACAAGCGCAACATTGAGCGTGCCAAATCGGCAATCCGAACTGGCTCGCCCATGTCGAGCACAAACACTTCGCCGCCGCGTGCCATGGCACCCGCTTGAATCACCAACTGCGCCGCTTCAGGAATCAACATGAAGTAGCGAATGATGTCGGGGTGGGTGATGGTGATCGGCGCAGGTGCGCAAGCAGGCGCCGGCTGAGGCCGACAGCGCGTCAACCGAGC
>JANPNT010000730.1:0-7003 GCA_031427655.1 Burkholderiales bacterium | reverse complement strand
GAGGCCAGCTTCTGACTGTTGCAAGCGCAGTTGCAGCGCATCAAAAAGGCCAAACAAGAGCGCGCCCAGTAGCGCTTTGCCGGGCCGCCACGACGCAAACACCACCAGCGCCACACACACCCAGCCTCGGCCGTTGACCATATTGAAGTAGAAAGCGTTGAAAGCCGCCAAGGTGAGGAAGGAGCCTGCAATGCCCATCAAGGCGGAACCCGCGGCCACAGCACCGATGCGAACGGCCGCGACTGAGATGCCCTGCCCTTCGGCCGCCGCCGGGTTCTCGCCCACCATGCGAACGGCCAGGCCCAGCGGTGTTCGGTAAAGCACATAAGCAATGACGGGCACCAGTGCCAAAGCCAGCAAGGTCAGCGGTGTTTGCGCCGACAACACCGGAATGGGCAACCACGTCATCGGCTCAAAGGCTTGAATCGTCGGTGGGCTGCTGACCTTGGGAAAACTCACCCGGTAGCCGTAGCTCGCCAGGCTCGTAGCCAAGAGCGTGATTGCCAAACCCGACACATGCTGCGACAGCGCCAGGCTCACCGTCAACCAGCCGTGCAGCAAACCCCACAGCGCGCCCACCATGCCCGCCACACCCACGCCCATCCACAAACTGCCGCCTTGGTACACCGCGAGCCAGCCGGTGAAGGCACCCGCCACCATGATTCCTTCGATGCCCAGGTTCAACACGCCCGCGCGCTCGCACAACAGCACGCCCAGCGTGCCCAAAATCAAAGGCGTGGCAATGCGCAGCACCGCCACCCAAAACGGCACGCTCAGCAACAGGTCGAGCGTTTCAGTGAGCATGCTTGACGAGGTTGGCGTTACTGCTGAACACCAGGCGGTAGTGGGCCGTCCAGCTGGCCACCAACATGCTCAGCAGCGACACCGCCACGATCACGTCGGCAATGTAGGTGGGCACATTCACGGCGCGACTCATAGTGTCGGCCCCCACCAAAATGCCCGCCACGAACACGGCTGCGGCCACCACACCCAGCGGGTTCAGCGCCGCCAACATGGCAATCACGATGCCGCTGTAGCCGTAGCCCGGCGACATGTCCAGCGTCACATAACCAGTGCGCCCCGCCACCTCGATCGCGCCCGCCAAACCAGCCAGCGCCCACGACATCAGCGCAACTTTAACACTCACCCAGCGCACCGGCATGCCCGCAAACCTGGCAGCGCGCGTGTTGGCCCCCACCGCACGAATCTCAAAGCCCAAGCTGGTGAAGCGCAGCAGGGCCCACAAAGCCAGCGCCAGGAACAATGCCCAAAGCAAACCAGTGTGAACGCGCGCGCGTTCCATCAACTTGCTCAGTTGCAAAGCGTCCGGCAGGGCGACGGTCTGTGGCCAGCCCATCCCGCCGGGGTCTTTCATGGGGCCGTCCAGCATCATCGAGACGAACAGCAACGCAATGAAGTTCAGCAGCAAAGTCGTCACCACTTCGTCCACGCCCAAACGGCTTTTGAGCAGGGCCGGGACCAGCAACAGGGCTGCTCCAACTGCGGCAGCGGCAAGCATCATCAGCGCGAAAGCAAGCGCCGGAGAGGCTTCCAAAGCAGCGTTGTCAGTGACATACGCGCCCACCGCCACCGCCGCCAGCGCGCCCAGGTAGAGCTGCCCCTCGGCACCGATGTTGAACAGCCGCGCTTTGAAGGCCACCGCGGCCGCCAAGCCCGTCAGGATGAGCGGTGTGGCGCGCGTGAGTGTTTCGCTCCAAGCAAAGCGCGACCCAAAACCGCCCTCCAACAACAGCGCATAAGCGCGTCCCACCGGCGCACCGGCCCAGGCCACCAAGGCAGACGTGATGAGCAAAGTAAAGGCGATGGCCATGAACGGCGCGCCCCATTGCAAAGCGCGTGACGGCTGGGCGCGGCGCTCAATGTGCATGTTGATGTCCAGCAACAGAGCTGCCACCGGCCATCGCCAAGCCGATGCTGGGCAAGGTCCATTCGGCGGTCGGCTTTGCCTTGCTGAGCTGGCCGCCGTGCATAACCGCGACGCGATCGGCCAGCGCAAAAATCTCGTCCAGGTCTTCAGAGATCAACAGCACCGCCGAGCCCCGCGCGCAGGCGTTCAGCAGTTGCTGGTGCACAAAGGCCACCGCGCCCACGTCCAAGCCCCAGGTTGGTTGATCGGCCACGATCAGCGGGGGCGCTGTGTTGGTGTCGATGTCATTGCCTCCGTCGCCCGACAGCGCCCGGCCCAAGATCAACTTTTGCATGTTGCCGCCCGACAGCAAACGCGTCGGTGTGGCGAGCCCCTGAGCTTGGGTGCCGCGCACGTCAAAGCTTTCAATCACTGCGCGCGCGTGAGCCTGCGCGGCGGCCCGGCGCGTGAAGCCCCAGCGCGCAAAAGCGGGTGAAGCGTAGCGCTCCAACACCGCGTTCTCCCACACGGCCATGTCGCCCACCACGCCCACCGCGTGGCGGTCTTCAGGAATGCGCGCCACGCCAGCCTGCACCCACGCTTGCGGCCGCGCGGGCATGGATTGCCCGTTCAATTCGACCGTGCCTTCGTCGGCCTCGCGCAGCCCAAACAGCAGCTCGGCCAAGGCCTGCTGGCCGTTGCCCGCCACGCCTGCAATGGCCACGATTTCACCGGCGTGCAGATTCAAGTTCACGCGCTTCAGCAGTGCCGGTTTCGCGCTCACATTGCGCACAGCGCACACCAATTTGCCACGCTGCGAAGACTGGGCTGCGGGCTTCGTGGCGGGTGTGATTTCGCGGCCCACCATCAGCTCGGCCAATGAGGCGCGGCTGGCGTCGGTCGCCGCCACAGTGGCGACCAACTTGCCGCCACGCAACACCGCCACGCGGTGCGATGCGCGCAGCACTTCGTCCAATTTGTGGCTAATGAAAATCACGCTCAAGCCCTGTGCCACTAACTGTTGCAAGGTGGCAAACAAGGACTCCACCTCGCTTGGTGTGAGCACCGCCGTAGGCTCGTCGAGGATCAAAACTCGGGCAGCGTTGCCCTCTTTGCGCGGTAGCAGCGCTTTCAAAATCTCCACCCGCTGACGTTCGCCCACCGACAAGTCGGCCACCAAAGCGTCGGCGTCGACCTGCAGGCCGTAGCGCCGTGCGGTGTCTTGCAAGGCAGCACGGGCTTGTGCACGGCGTGAAAAAAGCTGCCACATCGGCTCGGTGCCCAACATCACGTTGTCCAGCACGCTGAGGTTGTCGGCCAGCGTGAAGTGCTGGTGCACCATGCCAATGCCGGCAGCCAGAGCGGCTTTGGGGTTGCCCGGCGGCAGGGCGAGGCCACCCACTTCAATGCGGCCTTCATCGGCCCGGTGGTGGCCAAACAAAATCGACACCAAGGTGCTCTTGCCCGCGCCGTTTTCACCCAACAGCGCCAGCACCTCGCCGGGTGCCACGTCCAGCGAAACCGAGTCCACGGCCAACAAGCTGCCGAAGCGCTTGGTGATGTCGATCAGTCTGAGCGCAGGCACTGTGCGTTTGTCAGTGCTCGCAGGCACTGTGCGTTTGTCAGTGCTCGCAGGCTCTGTGCATTTGTCATTGCTCGCAGCCACCGTGCTTGTTGTCAGCACAGTGCCGTCCAAACTCACTTCACCACGGCTTTGGGCTGGCTGTCGTTCACTTTCACGGTGAACTGCCCCGCCAAGATGGCCTTCTGTTTGGCCATCACTTTGGCCACGATTTCGGGCGGCACCTTCTTCTCAAACGTGCCCAGCGGTGCCAGTTCGCTGCCCTTGTGTTTCAGCATCGAATACTCGCCGTACTCCTTGGCTTCGAACTTGCCTGCCTTCACCGACTTGATGGCCAAATCAATGGTCGGCTCCATGTTCCACAGCGCCGAGGCCACCACGGTGTCGGGGTATTTGTCCTGGGTGTTGATGACGTTGCCGATGGCCAGCTTGCCTTTTTCTTTGGCCGCGTCACTCACCCCAAAGCGCTCGGCATAAAGCACATCAGCGCCTTTGTCGATCATCGCGAAGGCGGCTTCTTTGGCCTTCGGTGGGTCAAACCAGCTGTTGATGAAACTCACCGTGAATTCGACCTTGGGGTTGGTTTCCTTCGCGCCCGCCATGAAGGCGTGCATCAGGCGATTGACTTCGGGGATCGGGAAGCCGCCGACCATGCCAATTCTGTTGCTCTTCGTCATGCCGCCCGCGATCATGCCGCTGAGGTAGGCGGGCTCTTGGATGTAGTTGTCGAACACGCCAAAGTTGGGGGCTTGCGGCTTGCCGCCGGAGCCTACCAGGAAGTTGACCTTGGGGTAGTCCTTGGCCACTTTGCGGGCAGCGGCTTCCACCGCAAACGACTCGCCCACGATGAGTGTGTGACCACCTTCGGCATAGCCGCGCATCACGCGTTCGTAGTCGGCGTTGCTGACGTTCTCCGAGAACACATAGTCAATGTCACCGCGTGCCACGGCGGCCTTCAAAGCCTTGTCGATTCGGCTGACCCATTGCTGTTCCACCGGCACGGTGTAGATGGCGGCGACTTTGATCTTGGCTTGGGCAAACACGGGATGGCTCGAAGCCAACGCAGTGGCAGCGACCGCCGTACACATCAGGGCGCGACGAGAAATTTGCATGGTGCTTGTCCTTGGTTGAGAGGTGATGGATGGCGTTGCGCAATCTATTAAGCAAGAGACGTTCCGCTTGCGCAAGGGGGCCTGCCCTGACACCTCATTTTGGCTCCCCGCAGGCTTTCGTGCGCTGAGCGTGGTGCTAGATTAAAACTGCCCGTTTCCCAGAAAGCTTTTTGCATGAGCGATTTTCCTTCGCCTTCCGAGTCCGCGATTACCAGCCGTTCAGGCCACACCTTGCCCATCACCTTCACCGGCTCGGGCAGCGAATACTTCCGCATTTGGACCGTCAACTCGCTGCTCACGGTGGTCACGCTGGGCCTGTATTTTCCCTGGGCCAAGGTGCGGCGGCTGCGCTACTTTTATGGCAACACCCTGGTGAGTGGACACGCGCTGGACTTTCACGGCGAACCCAAACGCATGCTGCGCGGTTTTTTGTTGGTGGGCGTTTTGGTGCTGCTGTATTCACTTGCAGGCAAGGTGTCGCCCATCGCCGGACTCATTGCGCTGTTGATCGTGGCGGCAGTGTGGCCTGCGCTGTTTCGAGCGTCACAGCAGTTTCGGCTGGCCAACATCAGTTGGCGCGGCTTGCGGTTTCGATTTGTCGGCAACCAAGCGGGTGCTTATCGCGCCATGCTGCCACTGTTTGTTCCGGCCGGACTGAGCTTGCTGCTGGCGTGGAGCAACGATCAGATGGAAAACGGACTGGCCGTGGGTTGGTTGTTGAGCTTGGGGCTGCTCATTTCGGTGTTGCTGTTCCCCTGGTTTTTGTGGATGCTGAAAAAGTACCAGCACGACCACTTGGCTTTGGGTTCCATGCAGACACGTTTCAGCGCGGGTGCGGGGTCGTATTACGAGATCGGATTGAAAACGGTGGGCGTCGCGATCGGCACTTTTGTGGTAGTCGGCCTTCTTGTTGCGGCGCTCACCGGCGCTGGCTTGTTGGAGGCCTTCAAAAACAGCACCAGCGGGCGGTTCAACGCAGCCATGATGTTCGGCCTGCTGGTTGGTGTTTTTCTAGCCTATATGGCGGCATTGCTTGTCATTCAGCCTTACGCCACAGCGCGGCTTCAAAACCTGGTGTGGACGCGCACGGCCAGCACCGAAGTGCGGTTCAACAGCCAATTGAAGTTTTGGCCTTTGTTGCGCCTGACCCTGAAAAACATGGCGCTGACTTTGCTCACCTTGGGCCTGTACCTGCCCTTTGCCAAAGTGGCGATGGCGCGTTTGCGCTTGGAAGCCGTCACGGTACACAGCGCCACCGACCCTGACGAATGGGTCAGCGCGCTGCAAGCCCGTGCCGACGATGCCTCAGGCGACGCGGCGGCCGACTTCTTTGGCATCGACGTGGGCTTGTGATGCAGACGCCTCAGCTCGACAGCCTGCCCGCTGACTACTTCGACGGTTCGTCGGCCCGCGCCCGCAAAGTGAACCTGCACCTCGCGGGCGGTCACCTGCACGTGAAGGGCGACGGCATGGAACTGGCGCTCCCTGTGGGCGAGGTGCGTTGGCCTGAGCGAACGCGCCACGGCGTGCGCACGGCGCACTTTCAACGCGGCGGCTCGGTGCAGGCGCAGGATGCAGGCGCGTGGGATGCGTGGGCGCGCCGCGTCGGCTTAAGTGAGTCTGGCGTGGTCAAGGCGCAGCAAAGCTGGCGTGGCGCGGCGCTGGCGGTGTTGCTGCTGATGGCCGTGGCGGCTGCGGGCTACCAATGGGGCGTGCCATGGGCGGCCCAAGCAGCGCTTGCCGCCATCCCTGCGTCGGTAGACCGAACCGTCGGCAATGCCGTGCTGAGTTCCTTCGACGACAACTTGCTGTTGCCCAGCGCGGTTCCCCTGGCGCGCCAAGACGCCCTGCGCAGCGCCTTGGCGCAAGCGCTCCGACGCGCACAGCCGCAAGGCCTCCTGCCGAGCTACGACTTGCGCTTTCACGACAGCCCGCGTGTGCCCAGTCGTCGCGGCGACGCCACCCGCTTGGGGCCGAACGCGTTTGCGCTGCCGGGCGGTGCGGTCATCGTCACCGACGAAATGCTGCGACTGCTGGAGGGCCGCGATGACGTGCTCATCGGCGTGTTGGGCCATGAGCTGGGCCATGTGCGGCGCCGCCACGGCATGCGCATGTTGGTGCAGACCACGGTGATCGGCGCTGCAGCCAGCTTGCTGTGGGGCGACATCAGCAGCGTGCTCGCAGCCGCGCCGGTATTGCTCGGTCAAAGTGCTTACTCGCGCGGCTTTGAACGCGAAGCCGACGACGACGCCATCGCCTTGCTGCGCGCCAATGGTTTGTCGCCGCTGGTGATGATCGAGTTGTTTGAGCGGCTTCAAAAACACCGCACTGCCGACGCCACGGACGCCACGGACGCCGCCGACCGAGACGGCAAGGCCCCCAGTGGCTTCGACTTGGGTATTGCCTTGGCCAGTCACCCCGCCGACGCCGAGCGCACACAGC
>JANPNT010000729.1:0-3579 GCA_031427655.1 Burkholderiales bacterium | reverse complement strand
TGATGTCGCGCGGGCTCGATGCCGGCCTCGAAGACATCGGAAGCCAGCGGGCGTTCTTGGTAGGCACGACCAGCGGTGCTGCAGCACGGGCGTGCTGCGAAGACAGGGGGAGAAGCCAATCAAACTGACTGAGATCTCCACGAGGTCACGGCGTTGTGTGGTTCGCTACCGCGTGCCACTCAGGTACCGCGCTGAGCGAAGCCGGGAAGCCACAGCGTGGCCTCGTCTGCAGCTCGCTGCCGCGCGTCGAGAGATTGTTGGATTACGTGAGATTTAGACGTTCTGCGTTAAATAGGTTAATTAGGTTAATCACGATCAAGTAAATGGCGATGATGAAGTTCAACAGCTTCGGCATCACCAGAATGAGAACGCCGGCTAACAGTGAGATCAGCGGCGTGAGGCCCAAGTGCAAGTTCATATGAATTCCAGAGGTTGTTGTCGGAAGTGGACGCCGGCCCGACTCTGTTGCCGGCCGATCGATTCGCACAGTATCAAAACATGCGGGGCCTTCTGATGGCAATCGACTTCGAAGCTCTTTTTCAGTTTCTCGTGCGGATTGCAACAGAACCCTCCGCGCGCACACGGTGATGTTGTGGGGGGTCAATTACAAGGCGGAGCGAAATAAAAGACATGCAGGCTTGAGCGGCACTCCCGAACAGTCGAACGTTCAGTTAAACGCTTTCTGCGCCGGCCTTCACGGTGCGGCGCCTCAAAGACGACAAGCAGGAAAGGCTGCAGAGTGACGCGTTCAAGGAAAACCGGCAACCGCGGGTACGCGTCGCTGCGGGCGGCCATCGAGTCCATTGCGCCCAAGATCGGCTGCGTGGCACCCACCCTGCGGGAATGGGTCAACTTTGTGGCACCGAACACGCAGATCGACTCCGGCGCGTGCCCCGGCCACACCATGGCTGAACAGGACCGAGTCAGAGCGCTGGAGCGCGAAGTCAAAGCGCTGCGCCGGGCCAACGAGATCCTGGAGCTGGCGAGCGCGCTTTCAGTGAACCTGCGCTGGCGTTTGTTTTCGCCCAGGCGGAGCTGACACACCGCACACGCCAGCCCGTTGATCGATCTGCTGGACTCATTTTCGGAGCGGGATTGGTTTGTCTTCCCGATGGAGCGTTTATGTTCAAGTCGAACGTCCCGATGCCGATATTTCGTCCAGGCTCATCTCACGGCGAGGCTCACTTGACTCCAGCAATCTTCCCCCAACCCTTGTTTGATGACGTGGTGCTCCCCCATCCGCGCAGGTTGGGCTGGGTAAGCACCACCGCGCTCGCCATGGGGGGCAGCAACCAAAGCCTCTTCATCTTGGCGGCACTTTTCGTTGGGCAGGGCGAGATCCTCGGACAGGGCAGTGCCGCCGTGCCTTTGCTGCTTGTCGGACTGCTGCTCTCCTGGGCCGCCGCGCCCGGATGGATCGAACTGGTGCTCATGTACCCGCATCGTGTAGGGGGTATCTCGGCCACCTGCTTGGAAGCGTTTCGTCCGTACAGCTCGGTGCTGGCCAACCTGACCGGCGTGTGCTACTGGTGGGGCTGGGTACCGACCTGCGGTCTGACAGCGATCCTGTCGGCGTCAGCCATTCATCAGTGGTATCTGCCGACAGTGCCCATCACGATCCTCGCCATCGGAATCGTGGTCGCGTTCACGCTCATCAACCTTGCGGGCATCAAGTGGGTCACGCGGCTCGCCGTTCCCGTGGCAAGCGCGTCCGCGTTGCTGGCGTTCGTGTCGGGGCTGGCACCGATCGCGGCGGGCGAAGTCGACTGGCGCATGGCCACAACTTTCGAGCTGACGACACCGTTCCCCGGCTGGTTCGGCCAGCTGACCAGCTTGATGGCAGGGCTCTACCTCATCGGGTTCGCCGCGCCGGCCTTTGAGGCTGCGGCCTGCCACGTCGGCGAGACCGTCGATCCCGCCAAGGCGGTGCCGCGCGCCATGTTGGCCAGCGGCTTGCTGGCCGGCGTGTTCTTCGTCCTCCTTCCAGTGGTGTGGCTGGGCAGCCTGGGGGCCGAACCTCTTGGCAAGTCCCTGGCCCTGGTCCTCGGCCCCACCTTCGCTCCGTTATTTGGCAACGCGGGCAAGGCTGCGGCCGTCTTGTTCATGGTGCTCAGCATGTTCTCCGGCACCTTGCAGCCTCTGGCGGGCGCTTCGCGGACTTTGTCGCAACTTTCCGAAGACGGGTTGCTGCCACGGGTGCTTGCGCGCCGGTCGCGCACCGATGTCCCCTGGGTCGCGACGCTGCTGACCGCTGCGATGGCAATTGCGTTTCTTTTGGTCGGCGACCCGATCTGGCTCATCGCAGCAGCCAACTTCACGTATCTCATCAGCATCGCCCTGCCCAGCGTGGCCGTGTGGCTGTTGCGGCGCGACGAACCGCAGCGGCATCGACCCTACCGCGCACCGCGCGGCACCATCACTCTCGGCCTGGCCGCAGCCGTGATCTGGGCTTTTTCGGCCCTGCTTGGGTTCGAGCAGTACGGCCTCTCGACCGTGCTGATTGGCCTGGCGTTCGCGTACTCCGGATCGGCGCTGTATGCCCTGCGCAAGTACGACGACCGCAAACGCGCTGGTTTGCCGGGATGGACCAGCACGCTGCAGGTCAAGCTAACCGGCGCCATGACACTGGTTCTTATGCTGGACGGGGCCGGTTACCTGCTCGCCGTCAGCAACCTTCCACCACAGCAAAGCGCCTTGATGACAGGCTTGGCCGACATCTTCGTCGCGGTCGCCATGCTTTCAATCACGGTAGCGCTCGTTCTGCCAGGCATGATTGCCCACTCCGTGCTGGAAGTCTCCAGCGTCGCAAAACGCTTGGCTACGGGAACCCTTGCAGATTTTTCGCGCGCGATGAACGCGCTAGGGCGCGGTGATTTGGATGGCGCTCATGCCAGGATCGACATCACACCGGTTCGCGTCAACTCGAACGACGAAGTGGGCGACATGGCGGTAAGCTTCAATGCGCTCCAAGCCGAAATCGGCTCCGCCGCGTTAGGGCTGTCGGGCGCCCGCGAAGGTTTGCGTCAGGCCCGTGACGATCTGACCGATGCCAACACCCACCTCCAACAACGTATCTTGCAGCTGCATCGTGCCGAGGAAAAGCTTTCAGGCGTACTCGGTTCGATTGACAACATCGTGTGGTCGATCTCGCTGGTGGGAAAGAAGTTGCTCTATCTCAACCCTGCCGCAGAGCGCGTGTACGGCCGCCCGGTGCACGATTTTTTTGCGGACAGCAGCCTTTGGTCGCGGATCGTCCACCCCGACGATCGAGATCGTGTGCTGGGCTGTTTATGCGCTTTGGAAGTCAACGATGCCGTCACGATCGAGTATCGGATCGTTCGACCCGACGGCAGCGAACGCTGGTTGGAGGTTCGCGCCCGCGTCAGCAACGGAAATGATGGCTCGCCGATACGCATCGACGGTGTGGCCAGCGACATCTCCGAGCGTCGGTCTCACGCCGAACGGATCGCGTACCAGGCCAACCACGACGCACTGACCGGCCTGCCAAACCGCAGCTTGCTCAACGACCGAATTTCCCAGGCACTGGCGCAGGCGCGACGCACCGACCAGCATGTGGCG
>JANPNT010000728.1:0-2391 GCA_031427655.1 Burkholderiales bacterium | reverse complement strand
CCCGGGAAGACGCTTTTCGGCTGGGCTGTCGACGCCCAACGGATCTCCGCCTGCATCCAAATACATATTCAGGCGCAGCCGGGCGCCGTGCGCTGCCGTGTTGATGCTGCCGCGAGGAAGGAAAAAAGCGTTTGAAACTCTTATCCTCCGACACTGCGACGATCTGTTGTGCACTTCTAAAGCCGGAATGTCCCCACGGCCGTGGTCAGGCCGCTCGCCTGCTCACGCAGACTTTCAGCCGCTGCCGAAGACTGCTCCACCAGCGCGGCGTTTTGCTGGGTCATCTGGTCCAGATCAGCGACCGCCGAATTCACCTCGCCGATGCCCTTGCTTTGTTCTTCGGCCGCCAGCAGGATTTCGTTGATCACCCGCGAAACGCGACGCACCGAGGTTACGATTTCTTTCATCGTGTCACCCGCGTTGGCAACCAGTTTGGTGCCTGAGTCAACACGCTCGACCGAGGCCCCGATAAGCGTCTTGATTTCCTTTGCGGCAGTTGCCGAGCGTTGGGCCAGCGAGCGGACCTCGCTGGCCACCACCGCAAAACCGCGCCCCTGCTCGCCCGCGCGGGCAGCTTCGACGGCGGCGTTTAACGCGAGAATATTTGTCTGAAATGCAATGCTGTCTATGACCGCAATGATGTCGGTGATCTTGCGAGAGGACACGTTGATTTCCTGCATCGTCGAGACGACCTGACGCACAAGTTCTCCGCCTTTGTCGGCCACGCTTGCCGCGGTGCCTGCCAAGCCGTCCGCCATCCGCGCGGACTCCACCGACTGCGTCACGGTTCCGGTAATTTGTTCCATCGAAGCGGCCGTTTGTTGAAGGCTGCTGGAAGTCTGCTCGGTTCGAGCAGACAGGTCGGCGTTTCCTGTGGCGATCTGGCGTGAGGCCGTGGCGATGCTGTCGGTAGATGCCCGAACTTCACTGACGATGTGGCGCAACGAATGTTGCATCTCGGACAGTCCCTTCAAGACGTTGGCAACCTCGTCTTTGCCGGTGAATTCAATGGTTTGTGTCAAGTTGCCCGATGCCATGGTTGCCGTTGCAGCGGCCGCCCGGCTGAGCGGGACCGTGACTGAACGCGTGATAACCCATGCAATTGCAGCGCCCATGAGCACGCTGAACGCCGCCATGCCGATCAAGACGACCTGCGCCGCGTCTATCGACCGGTTGGATTCAACAACGCGGGCCTTAGCGAGCCCTCGCTGCAGATCACGAACTGCGATCAACGAATCAACGTAGGTCGTGGTGGCTTGTTGCAGCGGTCCTGAAATGAAGGCAGCCGCGCCAGCGTCTCGTGCCTTTACTTTCTTGAGCGCCTCCGCCCGCAACGGCACGTACACCGATCGACATTTGTCAACGGTTGCCAAGGCCAGCTTGCTTTCTGCAGAAACAATGACCGCTGCCAAATGCTTTTGAATGACGCTGATTTCTTCCGAGGTCTTTTGCATCAGTGGCAAAAAGTTTTCCTCCAGATCGGCGGCAGATCCAGACCGCACGATAGCCGTCGCGCGAGTGATGTTGAGCTGAGTCAGCAGCAGCCAGCGGTCGGTCAGTGCAGCACGCTCCTGCCGCTGCGTGGTTTCCGCCGACTCGTCCTGCGCAAATTCGAGGCGCTGCCATGCAAGCCCAGAGATTGCCATTGTTAAAAGTAAAACCAATGCAAAGCCGAGACCAAGGCGCGGGCCCAATTTCAAGGAATTTAAATTCATGGTGGGGTCGGTTGACTTGGTTCGGTGACGTGGTTTGGTGGCGCGGTTCGGTGACTTGGTTTTCGAGTGCGATTCACGCTCAGTTGTGTTGTCGGCGGCAAATCGATTGTCTTGAGTGGGCGCAACCGCAGCCGGGCTCAGCGCGAGCTCCTGCACGCCGGGCAGCGGCGCAGCGCCGACCAATCCAGCACGGCGGCGGCCTGATGGGTGCACTGGAGATTGCGGTTTGCCACGAAACGGGCTGGTCTTTTTGTTGTAACGACGGGTGCTTTCCCGTCGACATGAACTCATTGGGGTGCCACGGCAACTTCGAGCCGAAGGTGAACGCGCCACGGAGTTTCAGCAAGGCGGTGCCGCTGCCGACGGATGTGGAGCGTGAGTTGGCCAGGTACCTTGTGTCGCGCGGGCTCTATGCTGGCCCGGAAAACATTGGAAGCCAGCGGGCGTTCTTGGTAGGCAAGGCCAGCGATGCTGCATCACGGGCGTGCTGCGATGACAGGGGGGGAGAAGCCAATCAAACTGATTGAGATTTCCACGAGGTCACGGCGTTGTGTGGTTCGCCACCGCGTGCCACTCAGGTACCGCGCTGAGCGAAGCCGGGAAGCCACAGCGTGGCCTCGTCTGCAGCTCGCTGCCGCGCGTCGAGAGATTGTTGGATTACGTGAGATTTAGACGT
>JANPNT010000727.1:0-3067 GCA_031427655.1 Burkholderiales bacterium | reverse complement strand
AGGCATTGCAAGCGATAAGAAATGAAATTATCGCGTCTTGGGTCGCTACGGATTTCAGAGATGAAAAGGATATTCGCAACCGTGAGGGAATGTGGATGTTTGCCAAAACAGTAGATAACTTTGAATTGGCTTTAAGAGGCTATATCGAGACGGGCAAGCTGGCAAAAGCCAACTTGAAAGCGTTTGACGATCGCCGGGGCATTGCGCGAATATTTGGTTAACGACTGACAGCACCCAGTCCTTAAGAGCCACCCTTCACGGTGGCTTTTTTATTGGTGCTACCGATTGCCCGATAACTACGGGCCATATCAACCATGAACGACCAAGCTGAACAGGCAGTCGATCCAAACGTGGCGTTACTCGCTGCCCTGGACGACACGCCACAAGAAGAGATTGAACAGGAAGAAGGCGAAGCGCCTGAAGTTGTCGAGCCTGAAGAAGAAGGCGATGACGATGATGAATCACCCAAGGTAGACCAGAAATTCCGCGTCAAAGTCAAGAACGATTCCGGCCAAGACGAAGACCGTGATCTAACGCTAGAGGAATTAGCCGCTGGCTACATGTTGCAAGCCGATGCAACACGCAAAACACAAGCCCTTGCACAAGAGCGAAAGCAGGTGCAAGAGCAGTATTTCAACGCGGTACAACAAAACTCGCAGCAAGCGCAGGGGGAACTCCGCGCACTGCAACAGTTTGTTGTCGCTAATGCCGCCCCGGAACTTCAAAACGTGAACTGGCAACAGTTGGCGGCTGAAGACCCGGCGCGGTATGTCCAGTTGCAAGCAAAGCAGCAGCAACTGGGACAAGTCTTGTCGCAGATACAAGCGCAGGGCGATAGTTTGAAGCAGCAAGAAGCAGCGCAATTGTCACAACAACGTGAGCAAACCATTCAGGACTCACTGAGCTACTTGAGTAGGGAAATCCCTGGATTCAACCTCGAAAAAGAGCGCAACGGATTGTTTGACACAGGGCGTAAATACGGTTTTTCAGACGGTGAGTTATCCAACATCGTCGATGGCCGAATGCTTCACGCGCTGCGCGACGCGATGCAGTGGAGACAACTGCAAACCGCGAAACCGAAAGCAATGCAGCGTGTGGTCGAGGCTCCAAAAGTCATTCGCCCCGCAGCACCGCAACCGAAAAAATCCAATCAAGCCGCATTGCAACGCCTACAACAAACCGGGCGTGCAAGCGAATTGGTTAACTTCCTGTAATCAGGATAAGAAAGAAACAAAATGGCACAACCTACCAACACCCTTGACAGTTATGTAGCAGTCGGCAACCGTGAAGATTTGCAAGACAAAATTTACATGGTCACGCCTGAAAAAACCCCCGTCATGTCGATGGGTCGGCGCTTGACCGCAACGGCCAAGTTCCACGAATACCAACGTGATTCACTGGCAACGCCGAACAAAGACAACGCCGTGATTGAAGGCGACAACCGCACTGGTACAGCGTTGACCGCTACCCAGCGCGTCGGTAACTTTATGCAGTTGCTGGACAAAGTGGCGACCGTTTCGTCTTCGCAAGAAGCCACGAAAAAGGCCGGACGCTCCAGTGAGATGAAGTACCAACTGGCTGAAAAAGCCATCCCTGAATTGAAGCGCGACATTGAAGCCATGTTGCTCTCCAGCAACCCAGCGGTGGCTGGTTCAAGCACCGTTGCGCGTAAAGCGGCTGGTTTGGGCGCAATGATCTTCAGCAACGTCTCGCACGGGGCAACGGGTTCAACCACGGCGCATAACTCAGGCGCGGCCACGGTTGCACCAGTGGCCGGTACAGCGCGGGCATTCTCTGAGGCTTTGTTGAAAACCGTGCTGACCAGCATCTACACCAACTCGGGCGACCAGCCTGATTTTGTGTCGGTCACGCCGTCGCACAAAACCGGCTTTTCAGCTTTTACGGGTATCGCCGTGAACCGCTGGCAAGTGGCCAAAGGTCAGCAGGGCGTGATTGTCGGTGGTGCCGATGTGTATGTTGGTGACTTTGGTGAATTGACCATCGTGCCTAACTACGTTCAAGCCACAGCCAACCCTACCGTTGCGCTGATTTTGAACAAAGAGCATTACGGCATTGCCTACCTGCAAGGCCTGAAAACCACGCCACTGGCCAAGACCGGCCACAGTGATCAGGAAATGGTCAGCGTTGAATGCTGCGCTGTTGCCTTGTCTGAACGCGCTTTGGGCAAGGTCGCCGACCTCACCGCCTAAACCTGCAAGCCGTCATTTAAGAGCCACCTTCGGGTGGCTTTTTTCATGTCTTTTCGCAAAGAAGGCATCAAAAAAGCAAAGGCAAACATGAGAACAGAGTCCCTTCAAATACTTGACATCAACCAGGCGCAAGGCATCCGTACTGAGGTGCATGAGGAGGATGGCAAGGTGCATTTTGTCAAGACCTATGACGCTGACCCTTACCTGAAATATGCGGCCGAAGCACGCGCCATGACAGCAGGCCAAAACTGGGGCCCGATGGGCCGGCATGTGGGTGTCATCCCGATGGCAGAACTCGGTCAGATGATGCGCCGGGATGGGCAGTTTGACAAAAAGGAAGTGCGTAAATTCCTGCGCAAAAACCCGGCTTTTGTGACCTTTGAAAAGTATTTAAAAGAACAACGCAAGGGTTAAAACATGGCTATCACCACCGCAACCGAGCTAAGAACTGCACTCGGCAATTGGCTCAACCGCACCGATTTAGCCCAACGCCTTGACGATTTCATTGTGCTGGCTGAATCACGTTTAAACCGTCAATTGCGCGTTCGGGGTATGGAGGCCTCGATGGTCAGCACGGCTCTTGTGTCGGGCGCCACAGCCCTTCCTGCGGGCTTTCTGGCCTTTAAGGAATTGCGCGTTGATTTGATGAACAGTTACACGCTTGAGCCGCGCCCTTTGGAGTGGATTCGCAGCAAAAGCGCAGCCGCAAGCTATCCGATTTACTACGCTGTCACAAGTACGCAGGTACTTTGCTGGCCTACGGCGGGCAGTGTTTTAGGCACGTATTACCAAGCCTTACCCAGCCTATCCAGCAACACCGTTAACTGGCTGCTGACCTCGCATCCTGACCTGTACCT
>JANPNT010000726.1:0-1755 GCA_031427655.1 Burkholderiales bacterium | reverse complement strand
CGCTGAAAGTGTCGATTGGCTGGAGCAGTTTTTGGCGCGGTTCTCGGGCACCGTGGTGGCCATCACCCACGACCGCTACTTTCTTGACAACGCGGCCGAATGGATTTTGGAACTCGACCGCGGATCGGGCATTCCGTGGAAGGGCAACTACAGCACTTGGCTTGAGCAAAAAGAAGGCCGCCTGGAGCAAGAGCAAAAGACCGAAGACGCTCGCACCAAGGCCATGAAAAAGGAGCTGGAGTGGGTGCGCCAAAACCCTAAAGGCCGCCAAGCCAAGAGCAAGGCACGTCTGGCGCGTTTTGAAGAATTGAGCGATGTGGAGTATCAAAAGCGTAACGAGACAAACGAAATCTTCATTCCCGTGGCCGACCGCTTGGGTCACGAGGTCATTGAGTTTGAAAACGTCACCAAGAGCTTTGGCAACCGCGTGCTGATTGACGACCTCAGCTTCAAAGTCCCGGCGGGTGCCATCGTCGGCATCATCGGCCCGAACGGCGCGGGCAAGTCCACCTTGTTCCGCATGATTGCGGGCACCGAAAAGCCTGACAGCGGGAACGTGAAGATCGGCCCGACCGCCAAGATGGCGTTTGTGGAGCAAAGCCGTGAGTCGCTGGAAGGCGACAAGACGGTGTGGCAAGACGTCTCTGGCGGGCTCGATAACCTGGTGGTCGGCAAATTCGTGATGCCTTCCCGCGCCTATTTGGGCCGCTTCAACTTCAAGGGCAACGACCAGCAAAAGCTGGTGGGCAACTTGTCGGGCGGTGAGCGCGGCCGACTGCACTTGGCTAAAACCCTGATTGCGGGCGGCAATGTGCTGATGCTCGACGAGCCGTCCAACGACTTGGACGTGGAAACCCTGCGCGCGCTGGAAGACGCGCTGCTGGAGTTTGCCGGCAGCATCATGGTCATCAGCCACGACCGCTGGTTTTTGGACCGCATTGCCACGCACATCCTGGCCTGCGAAGGCGACTCGAAATGGGTCTTCTTTGACGGCAATTACCAAGAATACGAAGCCGACAAGAAGCGCCGTTTGGGCGAAGAAGGCGCACGACCCAAGCGCGTGCGCTTCAAGGCTTTGAAGTAAGGCTTCCGCCATAAAAAAACGGCTCGAAGTGCACACTGCACTTCGAGCCGTTTTGCTTTTTGGTCAATGCCTTTTGCGCCTTCAGCTCACACTTTGCGAACCGTGCAAATCGTGTCGTACCAGCCTTGCATGCCCACCAGCGGCGCGGGTTGAATTGGCAGAATCGCATTGATGTTGTAGCCCGCGCCGGTGCCGCCGCGCGCAGGGTCCCACCAGATGTCGTTGTCCAGATCAGCGTCTTCGTCGATCACGTTTTTGTCGTAAGCCGGCAGCGCTTGTTTTTTGCCGTTGCTTGCCGTGGCGGCGCGGCCGTGAAAGCTGTTGCCCAAGGTGTTGGACACTGCCAGCACACGCGGGTGGATGCCTTGGGTCACCCAGGCAGGCACCAAGGCCTTTCCCACCACCTCGCCGCCACCGCGCATCGCGTGGCCGTAGGGCCGGTAGGTGGTGATCTCCACCATGTCGCCGGTTTTGATGCCGAGCTTCAGCGCGGTGTCGGTGTTGATCCACATGGGGTTGTGGTGAACGATTTCGGTCAGGTACTTTTGCGATTGCGTGCGGCCCTGGGTGTGCACATTCCACTTGAAAGTCACCAAGTGAAGTTGCTCGGGCTTCATCTTGGCAATCGACGGCACCGGGAAGTATTCGGGCATGCCTTTGCCGCCGTCTTC
>JANPNT010000725.1:0-5383 GCA_031427655.1 Burkholderiales bacterium | reverse complement strand
ACGAAGGCGGAACTTCGGTTCCACGAACTAACAACGAACCCACCACACATGGACACAACCACCGTCGCATGAATGCACTGAAGCGCAACAACGTGGTCATCGCGGGCCACGGCGTGCGCCCTATGGTTTTCGCGCACGGGTTTGGCTGCGACCAGCACATGTGGCGCTTCGTGGTCCCGGCTTTCGTCGACAGCCACCGCGTAGTGCTGTTCGACCACATGGGCTGCGGCAAGTCCGACCTTTCTGCCTTCGACAAAGACCGGCACGCCACCTTAGAGGGCTATGCGTTGGACATGGCCGAAGTTCTCGAGCAAGCCGACCTGCGCGATGCTGTGGTGGTGGGGCATTCGGTGGGGGCCATCATTGGGTTGCTGGCCGCCAACCTGCTGGCCGCCAACAAGCCGATCCAGCGGGTGTCCAGCCTCGTGTTGGTGGCACCGTCACCGCGCTACTTGAATGACCCACCCAACTATGTGGGCGGCTTCGAGCGCGAAGACATCGAAGGCCTGGTCAACATGATGGAAAGAAACATGCTGGGCTGGACCAATTTTTTGGCACCCAAGGTGATGGGCTCTCAAGCCTCAGCCGAGTTGACGCAGGAGATGAAAGACAGTTTCTGCGCGTCTGACCCGTACATCACGCGCCGCTTTGCGTTGGCCACGTTTTTGGGTGACAACCGGGCCGATCTGCCTCTAGTCAGCGTGCCGTCTTTGATCATTCAATGCTCTGACGACGCCATCGCGCCGCGCTCTGTCGGCGCGTACATGCACCACCATCTTGCAGACAGCCGCTTGCATGTTGTCGAAGCCTCGGGGCATTGCCCGCACATGACCCATCCGGCGCAAACTATCGCCTTGATCGAAGAACATTTGGCCCGCGCATGACGCCTGAATTGACGATCTTGCGAGAGCGGCTGCCCTGCGGATGGCTGAAGATGGACAGGCGTGGCACCTTGGTGGCCGTCAACCCCACCTTGTGCCGAATGCTGGGCATGGACGACACGGAACTGGTGGGCCGCCACCTTGACAGTCTGCTCACGCCTGCGTCGCGTGTGCTCTACCAAACCTACCTGCAGCCGCTGCTGCTTTTGCACGGGCATGCGGAAGAGTTCTCGCTGGCTTTTCGTGATGCCCAGGGGCACACGGTGGACGCGCTGATCTACAGCGCCGGTGCCATCGACAGCGCGCACCCTGAGGAGGCGAATCAGCTTGAACTGGTGGTGGCCAGCCTGCGCAAGCGCAGTCACATCGAGCAAGAAATGTTGCGCATCAAGCGCGCTGCCGACCACGCCCCGGGCATGATTTTTCAGTTCATGCAACTGCGCGACGGCAGTTGCCATTTCCCGTACACCAGCGAAGCCATACGCCGCATGTACGGCATCTCGTCGCAGCAGGCGCGCGACTCTGTCGAACGGCTGCTGGGCTTGCTTGACGAGAAAACTCGGGCCTCGCTAACAAGCGGCCTGCGCAGCGCGGCGGAGGCCGCACAAGACTGGAGCGCCATCTTCGAGGTCAAGCTTCCGGGCCAAGCATCACGCTGGCACGAGGCCCAAGCCACACCCAGCCACTTGGCCAACGGCGACATCTTGTGGCATGGGCATGTGGCCGACGTGACCGACAGGCTGGCCATGGAAGTGGCCGTGGCCGACCAAGCAAACGTCGACCGGCTGCATGAAGCGCGCAGCGAATTCCTGGCCCGCGTGAGCCATGAGTTGCGCACTCCGTTGAACGCCATCCTCGGATTCACCCAATTGCTGGCCAACGACAAAGCCGACAACCTCAGCGCAGAACAGCAAGATCGTCTGGAGATGGTGATGTCATCAGGTCGCCACCTTCTCACGCTGGTCAACGAAGTGCTGGAAGTCACCACCATTCAATCTGCAAATTGGCAGGTGGCACTGCAACCCCTTGAATTGGCACCTTTGCTGGCGCATGCGGTGCAAAGCGCTCAGAGCGCGGCGCAGGTGGTGCGCGTTCACTTGTTGGCGGCCGACTGTCCACCGCGCTTGCGCGTGCAGTCCAACGCCCAGCGGCTGCATCAAGTGCTGGTCAACTTGCTGTCGAACGCTGTCAAATACAACCGCGCCGGCGGGACGGTTCGCATCAGCGCACGGGCCCACGAGCACGGCGTGCAAGTGACGGTGTCCGACACCGGTGTGGGCATGACGCCGCAGCAGATGGCCTCGCTGTTTCAACCCTTTAACCGCTTGGGAGCTGAGCACACCACGGTGGCTGGCAACGGCCTGGGCTTGGTCATCACCAAAGAACTGCTCAGCCGAATGGGCGCCACCCTGAACGTGACCAGCCAGCCAGGCGTGGGTTCGTGTTTTTCTGTCACGCTGCCCGCGGCCCTGGCATTGCCGGTCAGCGTGGCCTCTCCGGCAATTCCGGCCACGCCACCTCACGCCGCCCCACCTCACGGCCATGCTGCGTCCGTGCACGTCAAGGCACAGGCCCAAAGCACGGTGCTGTATGTCGAAGACGACGAAGTGAACGCGGCCTTGATGGATGCCATCATGGGTTTGCGCCCACAGGTGCAATTGCTGCACGCCGTGGACTGCGCCAGTGCCATCCGCAGTGTGCAGGCCACGGTGCCTGACCTGATGCTGCTTGACATGCACCTGCCAGACGGCAGCGGCATTGAATTGCTCACTGCCCTGCGAAGGTTGCCAGGCATGCAAAGCGTTCCCGCCGTGATGGTGTCGGCCGGGGCGTTGCATGACGATGTTCAGCAAGCGCATGCCAGCGGATTTATTGGCTACTGGACCAAACCACTCGACGTTAAAAAAACGCTGCGTGAGCTGGATGCCATCCTGACCGCCACCGCCGGGGTGGTGGACTAGGAGTGCGGGCGCGCGGCGTAATCGTCCGGTAAGGGCTCGTTCGCTCAGAGCTGATATTCCGATCGTGCTGAGCTTGTAGAGGGAAGGTTCACTTGGCACCGGAGCAACTTTGTCAACGCGAACCGATATGGATCACGGAATTCACTTCACCTGGCCCAGCGCCACCCGATATTCCTCCAGCTTTTTCTCATACGCATCCGCTTCGCCGTAAGCCAAAAACCGCTGGTAGTGCTTGTGCGTGCCAATGATTTTGTGAGCGTGTTTGATGGGGCAAAAGTACTCCTCGGTGCGCGCCAGTATTTCGGCCATGTAACTCATCAAGCCGTTGCCGTATTCGCAGTAAGTGCAATGGAATTTTTCAATGAAATTGAGGTAGCCCAATTGGTGCCGGTCAAACACAAAGTAGTCGGCGCGCCTGACTTTGGTGATGCCGTAAATGGGAAAGCAAGCCCACTGATAAAAGCTCACGCAGGCGTCGATCAGCAGCAAGGGAATGGCCATGCCGTAGATCAGCGGGCCGGTGATCAGGTTTTGCGGTCGGTTGGTCACCAGCCACCGAAAAAAGCCGGTTTTGAGTTGCCGATGCGCGTCGCGCACTGAACGCTCGAACTCCACGCGCTTGCCCTTGATCTGAAAAAACACGCGGCACTCTTGGTTGTGCACAGCCGTGCGAAGTTGCGCTTCAAGCGCCGCCATTTGGGCGAGCAGGTCTTTGATTTGATCGTTCATGCGGCCGAGCATAGGCCTGCTCGACGTCACTTTGATGCCGCGGTTTGATGCAGATCAAACGGATTAAAAAGACCGGCCAGCGGTGTGCGGTGTCGAACAGACCGGCCCGGTTCATGCGCCTAAAACAAATTTATCCACTGACCCACTCACCCACTGACCCGGCAACCCCAACGCCAACCCTCCGCCAACCAAAGGACGTGAATCATGAACTCCCACTTCTCCAAAATTACGCTTTCAACGCTGGCATTGGCAGGCACTTTTTGCGCCGCGCAACCGGCCTTCTCACAAGTCGCAGGAGGTACCACCACTGTGGGCACCAGCGTGATCGAGTCAACGCAAATTGCGGCCGGTTGGAGCGTCAAAAAAACGCTCATGGGCAAGACCATCTACAACGACGCTGACCAAAAAGTTGGCAAGGTTGAGGACCTGATCATCTCCCCCGACAAGAAGCTGTCGTACGTCATCGTCGGCGCGGGTGGCTTTTTGGGCATGGGGCGAAACGACGTGGCGGTTCCCGTGACGCAGATTGAAAACAAGGGCGGCAAGCTGGTGATGGCCGGCGCGACCAAAGAGATGGTCAAAAGCATGCCGCAATTCACTTATGCGGCCGACACCAGCAAGCGCGACGCGTTTGTGGCCGCCGCCGACAAAGACATCGCCAAGGGCAAAGCCAAGGTAGCCGAGCTGGAGAAAAAAGTTGGTGCCGCCACCACCGACGCCAAAGCCAAGATGAACCAAGAAATCAGCCTGTTGCAAAGCGATCTGAAAACGGCAGAGGCCAAGCTGGACGAGATGAAAAAAGCCGCCGCCGCCCGCTGGAAAGAGTTTGAAGCCGATGTGCGCGCCGCCACGGCGCGGCTGCGCAAATCCACCAACTCCGTCTCCGGTTGAGAGGGTTCCCTCGCTCGAAAGTGCACTTCAATTAAATTGAACCGGAGCTGGAAGTGAACAAGATTTTGGTAGTGGTGTTTGACAACGAAACCGCCGCTGACGGGAACTGCAAGCCCTGCGCAAATTGCATGCATCGGGCGACATCGCGCTGTAAGCCTCGGGTGTGATTGCGAGAGACGCGAAAGGAAAACACAGCGTGAAGAAGGCCATGGACGCTGGCCCTGATCAAGGTTCGGTCACGGCCACGGGCTTGGCCGTGGGCAGCTTGATCGGCCTGCTAAGTGGCCCGGTGGGTGTTGCGGTGGGGCTCTGACGGGCAGCTTGGTGGGGGCAGTCCGCGACTTTTGGACGGCCGGTGTGGGCTTGGACTTCGTTGAAGAAGCAGCAAGCTGCTCGATCACGTTCAAAAAACTCTCGACCCCTCAATTCGGCATCTGCGCCAGGGCCAGTCGTTCGCCTTTTGTTTTTGTCGCCGCATAGCTCTCGCCCGCGCCCACTTCCAGTTTGGCCCGGTCCAGCACGGTGATGCGGCCACGGTGGTAGTGAATGGCCTTGTCGGCTTGCAATCGAAACGCTTGTGCCGACACCGCCTCGCGCCGCACACCCAAGGCGTTTGCCATCAGTTCATGCGTCATTCGCAATTCGCTTCCGCCCACACGGTCGAGGCTGAGCAGCAAGCGCCTGCACAGCCGCTGATGCACACCGTGATGCCGGTTGCTCGCTGCGGTTTGCAGCATCTGCGCGATCAAGGTCTGGGTGTAACCAAGCAGAAGGTGACGCACCGCGTCGCCGCTGTGAAACGCCCGCTGCAACTCATGTGCCGCAAGGCGGTATCCGGTGCCCGCGCTTTGCACCACCGCCGCGCTGATGGTCGTGGAGCCGCCCATGAATGAGGCAATGCCCACCATGCCGTCGTTGCCC
>JANPNT010000724.1:0-1579 GCA_031427655.1 Burkholderiales bacterium | reverse complement strand
AAGAATGGTCTGGACCGGCAGCTTGTTTTCGTCATTTAGCCCGCGCCGCAACAGAAAAATACCCGGTTCTGACATCGCGCGCAGACGTCTGGAAACGGGGTTATCATAAGCAATATCAAGGGTTTGCGGTGGCTGGGGCGCAAACATGCCGCCGTCAGCAGGCGGGGTGGCCAACAAAAACCGCGCCAGCGCCCAAGCGTATGTCGCTTTTCCGATACCGCGCGGGCCGCAGATCAGCCAGGCGTGATGCGGGCGACCTGAATTGTAGCTGGCAAGGTATTCGCGTTGTGCGGCTTCGTGCCCGAAAAGACGAACGGTTTCGCGCGGATGTGGTGCGCCTTCGATCCGGTCAGGTTCAGGGAAATCGCCGAGGAAGACAGAGGGCATGAGTCACGCCCCCAGATGGGCAAGGGCGCGGGCAAGGACATCGGCGGCAACCGCTTCGGGCGGGCGGGCACCGTTGATCACGATGAAACGGGAGTGGCGGCTTGCAAGGTCCAGAAAACCCGCACGCATGGCAGTTTGAAGGTCAATGCCCATATCTTCAAAACGCTGCTCGAGTCCTGCACGTGCTACAGCCCGCGAATGGCCCAAAGCCGGATCAATGTCGATCAAAAACGTCAAGTCAGGGTTCACCCCGATCATCAGGGCATGCAACTGTTCGACCATAACGGACAGACCGCTGCGCATGCCCTGATACATTCTGGTGCTGTCGGCAAACCTGTCGGTGATGACCACTGATCCAGCGGCAAGCGCAGGCTGAATGGTTTTTTCCAGATGATCCCGGCGTGCGGCGGTGAACAAGAGGATTTCGGTTTCCGCCGACCACCGGTCCGGATCGCCTTCAAGCACAAGGCGACGGATTTCTTCGGCACCAAGGCTGCCGCCCGGTTCGCGCGTCAGGACAACTTTCAGCCCCGCTGCGCGCATCCTGTCCGCCAGCAACCGCGCCTGGGTGGATTTGCCAGAGCCATCTATGCCCTCAAAGCTGATAAAACGGCCGTTTCCTGCCATGGTTACGAGGCCGCAGCCTTGTCTTGCACAAGCGCAATCAGCGTTTGCGCGGCTGAGGTCAGGCGTTTAAGAATTCCGCCCTTGGCAACATCGGCTTCTGCCACAAGCGGCACCTCGACATCTGGCAAATCGGGGACATGCACCAACAGCGTGGCCACCACCTGGCCCGCAGTGACAGGTGCTGTCAGCGGGCCGGAATAGACCACTTCGGCGGTCATGGTATCCTGCACCAGGGCAGGCACCAGAATGCGCACGTCTTTTGCGGGAACCAGCCCCACAGCCGACGCGGCCCCCATCCAGACACTGGCCTCGGCAACCCGGACCCCGGCCTTGGCCACGGTCTTCTGGGCAAACTGCCGAAACGCCCAGTTCACAAGGCTTTCCGCCTCTTCCGCGCGGTCTTTTTCGGACGCGAGGCCGCTGATCACCACAATCACCCGCCGGTCGCCCTGCACCGCCGACCCGACAAGGCCAAAACCGGCCTCTTCAGTATGCCCGGTCTTCAGGCCATCGGCCCCGATACCCATTTTAAGCAGGGGGTTACGGTTAAAGCGGTTGTCGGGCG
>JANPNT010000723.1:0-3597 GCA_031427655.1 Burkholderiales bacterium | reverse complement strand
TTCAATCCATCAAGAATAAAATGGACCGCAAAATTCTTTCTTGAATTATCACAATTCCATGCAAGCCCGGCTTTGCACTTCGTTCTGAGATCCGCGAGCGTTGCAGGCGGGCGTGGAGGCCTGCGAAAGGTGGGGTAGATGCGGCTGTATTTTGGATGCGTTCTCAAATATTTACGAAATGAAGCTTGCTGGATAGCGTCAAGCAGCATGACCGGGTAAACGACAATCATCATGGCCGGTTGGCGGGGATGATTGTCGCTAGTTAGCAGGTCATGGCTGGTTCTCCTGGACAGTTGTCGTTGATGATTGTCGCCGGCGCGCCGACTGTTTGTCGCTGGCGGTGCGGCGCCGGTAACTTTCGACGTTCAGTTCGAAGATGGTCGAGTGGTGCACGAGTCTGTCGATGGCGGCGACGGTCATGCCGGGATCCGGGAAGATGCTGTTCCAGCCCGAGAATGGCTGGTTGGCAGTAATCAATAGACTGCGGCGTTCATAGCGTTCGGCGATCAGTTCGAACAGCACGCTGGTTTCGGCCTGATCCTTGATGCCGTAGGAGATGTCGTCGAGGATGATCAGGTCGAAGCGGTCGAGCTTGGCCAGGGCCGAGGGTAGTTGCAAGCTTTGGCGTGCCGCCTGCAGCTTCTGCACCAGTTCCCCGGTCCGAGTGAACAGAACACGGTAACCGGCATCGATCAGGGCATGGCCGATGGCGCACCCCAGGTGACTCTTTCCGGCTCCGGGCGGACCGAAGATCAGGACGGTGGCGCCGCGCTCAAGCCAGGCATCACCGCTCGACAGCGCCGTCACATGCGCCTTCGAGAGCATCGGTACAGCGCCGAAATCAAAGGTTGCCAACGTCTTGGTTGGATCGAGATGGGATTCGTTACGATGACGTTCGGTACGCCGTTTCGCCCGTTCGGCGACTTCGTGTTCCAGCAGCGCACCCAGGAATCGGGTGCCCGGCCAGCCTTCCTTGTTGGCGCGCTGCGCCAGTTCCGGCCACAGACGGGCAATCGTCGGCAGGCGTAGTTCGCTCAGCAGCAAGGCGAGCCGACCGGCATCATCGGCCGGCGCGCTCATGCGAACACCTGCTCGTCGAGCAACGCGTCGTAGGTGCTCGCTGGTGGCATGTCAACACGCACGGTCGGGCAAAGCTGATCGCGTGGAGCGAATTCGTCACGCAGTGATTTCAAATCCGGCAGCTCATCGGCCGCGCAGAGGGCGTCGAGCCGTTCCGCCAATACCGCTTCGATCCCTTCCATGCCGGCCAATTCGAGCAAGCCGACCATGGTGCGGCAGGCGCTACGCTGCGAGAGTTTGCATTCGAGCGCCTCCCAGGTCCTGCGGTATGCCTGTCGCGGGAACAGCGCATCCCGGAACACGAGCCCTTTAAATGCCTGCGGCTTACGTTTCAAGGCATCGATGAAATGGCGGTAGTCGATGATCCGACGTTCTCCGGATCGCGCCCCACGCGGCAGCGTCAGCACCAATGCCGCCGCGAGATAGCATTCCAGCCGATCACTGTACAGACGTACCTTGAGCCGGTGGCCGATCAACCGGGACGGCGCACTGTAGAGAACGGCGCGCACCGTAAAAGTACCGCAGCGCGTGACGCGTGCCTCGTCTTCCGTAAAATCGGTCGTGCGCCGTGGCGGCAAGTCGGCCAGTTGCTCGCGCTCGATGCGAAACGCCGCGGTATTACGACGGTTGCGCCGCATAACGGCTTCACGAACGAACGCATCGTAGTCTTCCCGGCTGGTGAAATCGCGATAGCCGCGTAACAAGAGCGCCTGGCTGATCGCCTCCTTGAGAAACCGGTGGGACGATTCGACGCTGCCGTTCTCGTGACCCAGCCCGCGATTGTTGCGCGTTCCTTGCATGCCGTAGTGCTCGAGCAGCGCGGCGTAGCGAACAGTGAAATC
Organism: Burkholderiales bacterium; assembly: GCA_031427655.1. Classification (GTDB taxonomy): domain Bacteria; phylum Pseudomonadota; class Gammaproteobacteria; order Burkholderiales; family Burkholderiaceae_C; genus JANYJJ01. Next base: position 1,675 of record JANPNT010000723.1, on the reverse strand, counting down.
CTCTTCCTGTTTCAAGTTCTTGAATGCCGCCGACAGGCTGTCGCTACGGTGCTCTTTCGGGCAGCCACCTGCCTGCCAGAGCGCGTTCTGCAAGCCGGCTGACAGCGCCTCGAAACTCTCGCCGGTGTCGACCACGCAAGCGTACTCCCAGCGGGAGAACGCCAGCACGAAGTGGTACAGCAGATGATCGAAGGGCATGCCGGCAACGGTGATGCGCAGGTCGCCCATATGGGTAAAGTCGGACAATCCCCGCTCGCCTGGCACGTGCTCTTGCGGGAAGAACACCTCCTTGGCCGGCCCCTCCAGGGCGCGCCAATGACTCACACGGCGCTGCAGGGTGCGCAGCATGCCGTCCGGGAATCGGTCAGGATGATCTTCCTGAAGCTTGCGCAGCAAGGTCACCCCCATGAGCTGGGGTGCTTGTCGCAGCAGCGGAACCACGATGGGATCCCAGACGTCGGCGAACGGATCAGGTCGGGAACGCCAGTAGCGGCGTGGCTTTTGAGACGGCAAAGTGACATCGGCTTCAATGCGGCGGGCGGTACGAACACTGATGCCGGCCTTGGCAGCGGCAATTTCCTGGGTATGGTGCTTACGCTTGGTCATGTAGAGACGAACCTGTTGGTCAGTGATACGGTTTCCGGACATGGCACTGACCACTTCTGTGAGTTGCAGTCAGCCATCCTAAAACCCTACCAACCCGGCGTCACCGGTAGCGAGGCAGCAGCGTCGGCTACGCCGCCACTGCTGCCTCGCTACCGGCCAAGATGTTTGTCGTTAAACCGGAAAAGGTGATTGTCGCGCACCACTCCCCCAAACCTATTACCCAAGGCTTCAAATGAACGTGTGTAAAAAACTAGTTTTTGGCGTGTTCGCCACCAGCGCCACATTCGCAGCAATCACTACAGCCTTCGCTGCCGGCAACCCAAATGTTGACCACCAGGTGCAAGAGTTACTGCAGAAAATGGAAGCCGCCGGGGGTAAGCCAATTGAGACGCTACCACCAGTCGAGGCACGCAAGGTCTTGGCCGGCGCTCAATCAGGCGTCAAATTGACCCTGCCTAAGGCCGATGTATCGGAGAAGACCATTAAGGCTGGCGGAGGTGATATCAAACTGACAATCGTCCGGCCAGCTGGTGTTACCGGTGTACTGCCTGCCTTTATGTTTTTCCACGGTGGCGGATGGGTACTCGGCGATTTTCCAACCCACGAACGATTCGTTCGTGATCTGGTGGTCGAGTCCGGTGCTGTTGCAGTGTTTGTGAATTACACGCCCTCCCCAGAGGCGAAATACCCTGTTGCGATTAACCAGGCCTACGCCGCGACCAAATGGGTTGCTGAAAACGGCAAGGAAATCAAGGTCGATGGCAGCCGACTCGCCGTGGCTGGTAACAGCGTTGGGGGAAATATGGCAACGGTCGTCGCGTTGATGGCAAAGGAAAAGGGCGGGCCGAAGCTACGTGCTGAAGTCCTCTTCTGGCCAGTCACAGATGCGAATTTCGATACGCCGTCTTACAACCAATTCGCCGATGGTCATTTCCTCACTCGCAACATGATGAAATGGTTCTGGGACAACTACACGACGGGTGCAGCCAAACGCAAAGAGATCACCGCATCGCCCGCGCAAGCTACGGTAGAGCAATTGAAGGGGCTCCCACCCACACTGATCCAAACA
>JANPNT010000722.1:0-10843 GCA_031427655.1 Burkholderiales bacterium | reverse complement strand
GTGCTTTTGAAACGCGAAGACACCCAGCCGGTGTTCAGTTTTAAGCTTCGAGGTGCGTACAACAAGATGTCGCGCCTGACACCTGAGCAACTCCAACGCGGCGTGATCTGTGCCTCAGCAGGCAATCACGCGCAGGGCGTGGCGCTGGCCGCGCAACGCTTGGGCTGCAAGGCGTTGATCGTCATGCCTGTGACGACACCTCAATTGAAAGTGGCGGCAGTGAAAGCGCTGGGTGGCACGGCCGTGCTGCACGGCGATAGCTATTCCGACGCTTACGAGCGCGCGCTGGAGCTGCAAACTGAACACGATTTGACGTTTGTGCATCCATTCGACGACCCCGATGTGATTGCCGGGCAGGGCACGATCGCAATGGAGATTTTGCGTCAGCACCAAGGCCCGATTGATGCTGTGTTTGTGGCCATCGGCGGCGGCGGTTTGATCTCTGGAGTGGCGGCTTACATCAAGGCTGTGCGCCCCGAAATCCAAGTCATCGGCGTGCAAACCTTCGACTCCGACGCGATGCTGCAATCAGTGCGTGCCGGCAAGCGCGTGACTTTGGCGGACGTGGGCCTGTTCGCAGACGGCACTGCGGTCAAAACCGTGGGGGTTGAAACCTTTCGAGTGACGCGCCAGTGGGTCGACGATTTCGTCGTGGTCGACACCGACGCCGTCTGCGCCGCCATCAAGGACGTTTTCCAAGACACACGCTGCGTGTTGGAACCGTCGGGGGCCATGGGCGTGGCGGCCATCAAGCAATATGTGCAAACCCACAACTGCAAAGGCAAAACCTTTGTCGCCATCACCTGCGGCGCGAACATGAATTTCGACAGGCTGCGCTTCGTCGCCGACCGTGCCGAGGTCGGTGAAAAGCGCGAGGCGGTGTTCGCAGTGACGATTCCAGAGGCGCGCGGCAGCTTCAAGCGTTTTTGCGAGTTGATTGGCCCCAGAGCCGTTACCGAATTCAACTATCGCATTTCCGACGCGAAGCAGGCTCACGTTTTTGTGGGTTTGGCGATCAGCGAAGCCAATGAAGCGCAAACCCTGGCGCGCAAATTCACACGCCAGGGTTTCGAAGCGCTGGACTTGACAAACGATGAACTTGCCAAGCAACACGTGCGTCACATGGTGGGTGGGCGCAGTGAATTGGCTCGCGACGAGCGGCTGTACCGTTTCGTGTTTCCCGAGCGCCCAGGCGCCTTGATGCGGTTCTTGTCCAGCATGCACCCCAGCTGGAACATCAGCTTGTTCCACTACCGAAACCATGGTGCCGATTACGGACGCATCTTGGTGGGCATCCAAGTACCACGCACCGACAGGCAAGCCTTCAAAGCATTCCTCGAAGAGCTTTCCTATCCATGCGTGGACGAGACAGACAACCCGGCCTACCGCCTGTTCTTGCGCTGATTCGGCCCCGTTGACTTTTTGTGGCTTGGTCGTAACTTTGGCGACTTAACATGCGGCAGCGCGCTCACTCATGGGCACGCTGCCCGTAATCCAATTGAGCTCAGGCCCATGTCCGTCAACCGCTCGCTGATTTCACCCACAAATAATCCTGTGCTGGAGCAAGCCTTGCGCGACAAGCTTCAACGGCGCAGCGAGACCACGGGCGAACTGGGCGAGCTCGAGCCGCTGGCCATTCGCTTGGGATTGATACAAAACACGCTCAAGCCGCGGTTCCGGGATCCCCAAATTGTGGTGTTTGCCACCGACCACGGCATGGCGGTTGAAGGCATCAGCGAAGCGACATCGCAAACCACGGTCAAGGTTGTGCATGCGCTGCTGACCTCGCAATTGCCACTTTCCGTTTTCGCACGCATTCAAGGTTTAGCCTTGTCAGTGGTGGACTGCGGCTTGGCCGATTCAATCCAACCGCACCCGCGACTCTTGGCACGCAAGATTGCCCACGGAACCCGCAACGCACGGGTCACCTCAGCGATGTCTTTGGATCAGGCGCACGCTGCGATCCGCGCCGGCATGGAGATCGCCGACGCATTGCCGGGCAATGCAATCTCATGCGCGGGCATAGGCTTGGGCTCCCACGAAAGTGCATCACTGGTGCTCAGCCGACTCACTGGTGCAGCGCTGCGAGATTTAGTGATTTCAGGTCCATCGATGTCGCAAGACGAGCTTGCGCGAAAACTCGGAGTGCTCCAAGGTGCACAAGGACGCCATCGAGACATCACAGACCCCGTCGAAGTTCTCGCTGCTTTTGGTGGTTTTGAGATGGCGATGATGGTGGGCGTGATGTTGGTTGCTGGCAGCAAACGCCATGTGCTGGTCATTGACGGCATGCCAGCTTGCGCGGCACTGATGGTCGCTTCGCGCATTGCGCCTGCGGTGACTGACTACTGCGTTTTCAGTCGCAGCCACGCCCATCCAGGTTTAGACCATGCGTTGGCCCTGTTCAGTGCGTCAGCCTTGTTGGAACTTGGAATGGACAGTATCGACGGCACGGGCGCGACATTGGCGTGGCCCCTCATCGTCAGTGCAGCCGCCTTGTTGACCGAGGTGGCAGAAGGCGAGGACCCTGGTCCTACGCTGCCCAACGACATGACCACCATGGCCTCACTCCCGACAGCACAGGAGACGCCGGGGGAAACCGGCCTTGTCGATGCGGAACGGTCGACAATCGATGATCTGTCGTCATCGCTTCACGCATCAGGCGAAGACACGCCGAACACTACCAATATAAAAACGTCCGAAACTTCAGTGGTTTGAAGTTCGCGAATTGCGGCGTATGTCGATCCTGAGCCGTGCTCTATTGAGCGGGAGCTTGGTTCGATTGCATGGTCGCCTGCGGAAGTGGAGGGGGCTGCTGCTGCCCGTCAGGCTGCTTGGCACCCAGGGAAGCGGGATTGAACGGAATGCCACGCGGAACACTGCCCATACTGCCCAAGGCGGGTGGAGGATTGGCACCGGCGGTTGCCGTTGTTGCTGAACCACCCATGCCCAAAGCGGCAGGCAAACTCCCGGTGGTCGGCGGTGCCATCGGCGGCATTTCAAGCACCACGGGCGCTTTGCCCGGGCCGGTGCTGATAGAGGCAGTGCGCAGACTCACTGCCTGCAGTCTCAAATCGCCGTCTATGCGACTACCGACACCAAAAGCTCGGGAAGGTTTCCCGTCCACAGAAATCAGCGCCACGCCTTGGCTGGACGTTGACTGCGCCCCCGATTTGGGCGAGATCACGCCTGTCAGCTTGAAGCGCGTGCTGAGCTCAGACACCGGCGCGGCGGCGGCAACGGCTGCGGCTTCTTTCGGCGTTGTGCCAAGCAAGCGCGCGACATCGCCAACTGCGGCGCTCGAGTCGCCGACTGACACGGCATGCGCCGGCATGGTCTGCGAGTTAACCAGCAAGCGCAGTCCCCAGAACATGGCGCTGCCAGCCACCAGAGCCCAAACGATGAATGCAAAGAAACGAGGCTTCATGCGACCATTATGATTGAGTCACTATTGCTTCCGGCCACCGCGCGCCGCGCCACCATGTCTGCACTGCAACACCGCGCTCCCCTGAGGCGTATCGCTCGTGGCTTCACCTTGATAGAACTCATGGTGGTGTTGGTCATCATCGGTGTGCTGGCTGCCCTCATCGTGCCCAATGTGTTGGACCGAGCCGATGATGCGCGCGTCACCGCCGCGCGCACGGATGTGAACAACCTGTTGCAAGCGCTCAAGCTTTACAAGCTCGACAACCAACGATTCCCCAGCGCCGAGCAAGGCCTGCAGGCGCTGACAGCTAAGCCGACGGTGGGCAGCATTCCACCCAACTGGAAGCCTTATCTCGACAAGTTGCCCAACGACCCCTGGGGACGCGCCTATCAATTTGCCAACCCTGGCGTGAAGGGTGAGATCGACGTGTTCAGCTACGGCGCTGACGGCGTGGTCGGCGGCGAGGGCAAAAACGCCGAAGTGGGTTCTTGGCAGTAAATTCGAAAAAGCGCGTGAAAAATTCGGCGCACGACACTGCCAATGCAGGCCTCGCAGCCGCGAAGCAGCGTGGCTTCACGATGATCGAACTGCTGATCGTCGTGGCACTGATTGCGATGGCGTCGGGGTTGGTGACTTTCTCGCTGCGTGACCCGGCAGCCACGCGTTTAGAACAAGAAGCGGGGCGCTTGACCGCCTTGCTGGAATCGGCCCGAGCCGAAGCGCGTGCCTCTGGCTTGAGGGTGATTTGGGAGCCCGTCAGCGCAGAAGGCACCGGCAACACCGAACGCGACTTTCGCTTCGTCGGCTTGCCAGCTTCGACACAAATGCCGACGCGTTGGATCGCGCCCGGCGTGGTGGCCGACGTGGTGGGCTCGCGCATCATCTTGCTGGGGCCCGAACCCATCATCGGTGCGCAGCGTATTTTGCTCAGGCTGGACAACCAGCGCCTCAGCTTGGTGACGGACGGAATGGGGCCTTTCAATGTCACCAGCGACACGCCCTGACATGCGGCGCTGCACGACCCTTGGCTTCACCTTGATCGAAGTGCTGGTGGCCTTGGCCATCGTCGCGGTAACACTGGGCGCGGGGATCAAGGCGGCCGGTGCGCTGAGCAACAACGCAGTGCGGTTGGCCGAAGTGAGTGAAGCGCAATGGTGCGCTGACAACCAGCTCACCAGTTTGAAACTGTCCAAGCAGTATCCGGGCGTGGGTGACTCCGACTTCAAGTGCGAACAAATGGGTTTGACCTACAACGGCAAGCTCCTCGTCAGGCCCACCCCCAACCCCAACTTTCGCCGCGTCGATGCGCAGATCGCCAATCCTGCTGGCGAATCGGTGATCACTTTGTCCACCGTACTGGCGCGATATTGATGAGCGTGCGCCGGACTCAGAGGCATAGCGGCTTCACCCTGGTTGAAGTGCTCGTCGCCTTGATGGTGATGGCGTTGATGGCGGCCATGGCATGGCAGGGCGTGGACGGCGTGGTGCGCTCGCGCAATGACAGCCAGACTCGGCTCGAACAAACCTTGCGCCTCAACACGGTGATTGCGCAGTGGGAGCAAGACTTGAACTTGATCCAGGACACCGCTGCCGCACCGGGTTTGCAATTTGACGGTGTCAGCCTGCGCATGACGCGCAGCGCGACGGGCGGCATGCAAGTGGTGGTGTGGTCACTGCGCCCGTCGTCACTGATTGGTGGCGCTGCCGCCAGCCCGGCGTTGAAGGGCGAAGTGTTGCTGCGCTGGGCCGGGCCGGTGGTGACCAGCAAAAACGAGCTTCAAGAACAGTGGTTTCGCAGCCTTCAATTCTTGGGCACAGAACCTGGACAACTCTCCACGATGAGTGGCTTGTCAACCTGGCAAATTTATTTCTATCAAGGCAACGCTTGGGCGAATGCGCAGTCCTCCGGCAACACTGCAAATCCGGGCAGCGCTGGCGGCGTTGGACAATCCCTGCCCACCGGCGTGCGATTGGTTTTGACTTTTGCTGAAGGCAGCGGCAACGTGGGCAGCCTCACCCGCGACAGCGCCTTGGCACCGCACTGAACATGCAAACACATCGCCGTCCTCGCCAGCGCGGTGCCGCTTTGCTGATTGCCATGGTCATCCTCACGATGGTTGCCACCTTGGCCAGTTCCATGGTGTGGCAGCAGTGGCGCGCGGTGCAAGTGGAAGCGGCCGAGCGCGCCCGCGTGCAATCGGCCTGGATACTGATGGGCGCACTCGATTGGGCGCGACTCATCTTGCGCGAAGACGCTCGCAACGGCGGCGCGGATCATTTGGGTGAGCCTTGGGCCACACCGCTCGCCGAAGCCCGGTTGTCCACGTTTTTGGCGGCCGATCAAAGCAACACCGACGACGGGCCCGAGGCGTTTTTGTCCGGCAGCATCGTCGATGCGCAGTCGCGCTACAACCTGCGCAATTTGGTGGATCCGGGCACCGGCAAAGTGTTGCCTGCAGAGCAAGCGATCCTGGAGCGCTTGCTTGAGTCCATCTCGGTCTCGCCCGACGTGGCAGCCCGCATTGCGAAGCAACTCAACAGCGCCACAAGCCTCGTCAACCCTGCCGCCAATTCACCGTTGCCGCCGGAGTCGGTGGCTGAATTGACGTGGCTGGGAATTGACGAGGCCACGGTGCAACTCATCCAGCCTTACGTGGTCATGCTGCCCATCCGAACACCGGTCAACTTGAACACGGCCTCTGCTGTGGTCCTGGCGGCGGTGATCGACAAGCTAGACCTCGGTGGGGCCGAGCGCTTGGTGCAAGCCCGCCAGCGCAATCACTTTCGCAGCGTGCTGGACGCGCAAAACGTGGTGGGCGCAAATTTTTCGCTCAGCCCAGATCGTGTCGGCGTCAACTCCAGCTTTTTTGAGCTCGGTGGGCGGCTGCGCCTGGGTGATCGGATTCTCGAAGAACGGTCGATGGTGCAACGTCGCGGCCTGGACGTGGTCACATTTCAGCGGCGTCGTGTGAACTTACGCGAATCGGCTTTCGGCGGCGGCTGATGGAGGCCTGCGTTCAAACGGCGTTTTCCGAGGGCCATCGGTCGCGTTAACTGACAGGTGCTTACCCCTGATCTCCGAGCAAACCCTCTGTGGGCCTATTTACAATGCTCTCTGGCTTTCCTGCACCTGATTTGTCCCCACCATGTCGTTTTTGATTGTTCGGATCGCCGCTCGCCCTCGGCTGCATGCACGCGGTCCGGGAGCGTATGCGGGATCGCTTTCGGGTTCGGTTTCTACCGAACGTGCCAGCGCAGGCACTGAGTACACCTACGCCCTCAGTCCCGATGGCTTGGTGTTGCAGGGTCAGGGGCACTGTGCTGCGTCACTGCTGCCCAAGGCCGACACTGTCATCGCCGTGTTAGCGGATGCCGATGTGGGCTGGCACCGCATCACGCTGCCCAAAGCCCCCACGGCACGACTGCGCGCAGCCCTCACCGGCGTGATTGAAGAAGGCTTGCTCGACGACGCCGAAGCCACTCACTTGGCGGTGGCACCGCAAGCCAGCGCGGGGGAGCCGACTTGGATCGCCGCTGTCAACAAAGCCTGGTTGGTCAATGAGTTGGCCGCCTTGGAGCGGGCCGATGTGTTTGTGGATCGCGTGGCGCCTTCGTCGTGGCCCGACGATCCGCCCACCGGCCACTTCAGTGCCGACAACGGGGTCGATGCGGCGTTGGCGGGCAGTGTGGCGCTCACTTGGAGCCACACCGACGGCGTGGCCACCGTGAGCTTGCAGGGCGGCTTGGCGCGCGCCGTGTTCAAGCCCGAAGTCACCGCCAGTGCGCGGTTCAGCGCATCACCCGACGCCGCTTCAGCGGCCGAGCAATGGTTGGGAGCGCCGGTCAATGTGATGTCCACTGCGCAGCGCGCTTTGCAAGCCTCACGCACTTTGTGGGACTTGCGCCAGTTTGATTTGGCGCGGCGCAACCGTGGCACCCGCGCCTTGCGTGATTCACTGAAAAAATTCTTCAGCCCGGGCTGGCGGCCGGTCAGGCTGGGTTTGATCGCGGTGGCGCTGTTCAACGTATTGGGGCTGAATCTGTGGGCTTGGCACCAAGATTCACAAATGACCGCGCGCCGCCTGGCCATGACCAAGGTCTTGCAAAGCACCTTTCCGCAAGTGCGCGCCGTGCTCGACGCGCCGCTGCAAATGCAGCGCGAAGTGCAAACCTTGCGCGCCGCCGCAGGCAAACCTGGCGACACCGACTTGGAACCCATGCTTCAGGCCGCTGCCTCGGCGTGGCCAGCAGATCGTCCGCCCATCGACGCCATGAGCTTTGAAGCCGGTCGCCTCACGCTGCCGGGCACGGGCTGGACTGACGTCCAAATCGTGGACTTCCGAAACAGCTTGCGCGCGGGAGGTTGGACCGTGGACAGCAGCGGCGGCAAGTTGGCATTGACGCGCACCGTGATCGCCGGAGGCGCACTGTGAGCGGGCTCTTGAAAAACGCAGGCCCTGCGCGCAGCCCGGGCACGCTGCCAGCTTGGCTCAGCTTCAAGCAGCAACTCGGCGCACGCTGGTCGGCGCTGGCGATTCGGGAGCGCCGATACGTCAGCATCGCAGCCGTGTTGGTCGGTGCCGCGTTGCTGTGGATGTTTGCCATCCAGCCGGCTTGGCGCGTGGTGAGTGAAGCACCCGCCAAACTCGATCAACTCGACATGCAGTTGCAGCAGATGCAGCGCCTGCAGTCTGAAAGCACGTTGCTTCGAGCCGCTCCGCCGGTGGGGCCGTCGCAAGCAGCCATGGCCTTGAAGTCGGCCACCGAGCGCTTGGGCGATGGCGCGAAGTTGTCGATGCAAGGCGATCGCGCCACGCTGACGCTCACCGCAGTCAGCGCCGATGCCTTGCGGGCTTGGTTGCAAGAAGCGCGCAGCACCGCGCGAGCCCGGCCTGTTGAGATGCAATTGGTGCGCAACCCGCGCGGCTTTACTGGCAGCTTGGTCGTCACTCTGGGGAGCACGCCATGATTTTTCGCGGTCTTTTGCACAAACGCCAGCCGAAGTGGGCCGCCACCGTGGCCGCCACCGGATGGGGCGAGTCCACCTACGCCGAACTGGCCTGGGACCGTTCACGCGGAGCCGCAGCACGTTGGGCCGTGGCCGGTGCAGTGGTTGGCAGCTTGATAGCCTTGGTGGTTTTTGCGCCGGCGGCGTGGCTTGCCAGCGCTGTGTCATCGGCCACCGGCGAACGAATTTTGTTGTCGGACGCACGCGGCACGGTGTGGACGGGCAGCGCCTTGCTGGTGCTCACCGGCGGGCCCGACAGCCGCGACGCCAGCGCCCTGCCCGGCCGCTTGAGCTGGACGCTGCGGTTTCGCGGCACCGGATTGGAATTGCAAGCCGCGCAGGCCTGCTGCTTGAACGGCTTGGTCACCGTCATGCTCAAACCCGGCTTGGGCCGCATGAGCGCCACTTTGATGCCCACCACCGCAGCTTGGGTCGGGCAATGGCCCAGCGCCTGGTTGGGCGGCTTGGGCACCCCGTGGAACACGCTGCAACTGGGTGGCACCTCAAAGTTGATGTCTACAGGTTTGACGGTCGAGGCCGTGCAAGGCCGTTGGCGCATCGACGGTCAAGCGCAAGTCGATTTCTCTGCCGTGACCTCGCGCTTGTCCACCCTGCCGAGCTTGGGAAGCTACCGCTTCACGGTGAGCGGTGATCCTGCCAACGCCGGCACAGCCCAGCTCAATTTGGTGACGCTGGAAGGCGCACTGCAACTCAGCGGTTCTGGAACCTCAGGCGCAGGCAAAACACGCTTTCGCGGCGAAGCGCGCGCGCAAGCAGCAGATGAAGCTGCCCTGTCCAATTTGCTGAACATCATCGGGCGGCGCGACGGCGCGCGGTCTGTCATTTCGATCGGATGAAAATGAAAAAGCCCGTGCGCCTGGAGCGTCAACGTTCACCAAAATCGCAGAAACGTTGGGCCAGCACGATGAGCGCCGTCATGTTGACGGCATCGCTGTCCCCCGCGCTTCCTGTTCAGGCCCAAACCGCTGCGAATAGTTCTGGCAATAGCGCCGCCAGGTTTCGCGGTGAACCCGTGACCTTGAATTTCGTGAACGCTGAGATCGAGGGCGTGACGCGCGCGATGGCGGCCATCTTGAAGCAGCAGTTCATCGTTGACCCGCGCGTCAAAGGCACCATGACGCTGTACAGCGAAGAGCCAATGTCACCGCGCGACGCTTACTTGAATTTCCTGGCCGCACTGCGCGGTTTGGGCTTCTCGGTGGTTGAGGTGGGCGGCTTGTTGAAAGTGGTGCCCGAAGCCGAAGCCAAAGTGCAGGCAGGCACCGTGGCCATCGGCGATGTGACGCGCCGCGGCGATCAAGTGATCACCCAAATTTTCAAGCTCAACCACGAAAACGCCAACAACTTGGTGCCGGTACTGCGCCCCTTGATCGGTGCCAACAACACCATCAACGCCAACCCCGGCAACAACAGCTTGGTCATCACCGACTACGCCGACAACTTGCAGCGCATCGCCAAAATCATTGCCGCGATGGACACACCGGGGTCTGGCGATGTGGAGGTGATTCCCATCAAGCACGGCGTGGCGTCTGACTTGGCGGTGATGGTGCAGCGCTTGTCCGACACTGGCGGCTTGCCGGGCGTGCCCGGCGCGTCCAGTGGCGCACCAACGGTGTTGGTTGATTCGCGCAACAACTCGCTGATCGTGCGCGCCACCAATGGTGCGCGCATGGCGCAGATCAGGTCGCTCGTGGCCAAGCTGGACCAAGCGCCTCAGGGTTCAGCTGCGACCGGCAATATCTGGGTTGTGCACTTGAAGAACGCCGACGCAGTGAAGTTGGCAACAGTGCTTCGTGCTGCGTTTACGGCCGGCGGAGGTGGTGCAAGCGGGTCGAACGCGCTCACCCCGCAAACGCCCGTTGCGGGCGGTGCCAGCAATGCCGCCGCGACGCCGATCAACCCGTCGGCCGCACCATCAACGGGTGGATTTGTACAGGCTGATCCCGCGACCAATTCGCTGGTTATCACCGCATCGGAGCCTTTGTACCGACAGATCAGGGCGATGGTTGAGCAGCTCGACGCGCGTCGTGCTCAGGTCTACATCGAAAGCATGATTGTTGAAGTCAGCGGTGACAACGCGGCCGACTTCGGCTTCCAATGGCAAGGCTTGATCGGAAAAAGTGGCGACAACACCGGTGTGGTGATTGGCACCAATTCAAGCGTCGGTGGGCCCAGCATCATCTCGCTGGCCACGGCCATCGCAGCCAAGACGGCCACCTCCCTGGGTGAAGGCTTGAACATCGGCGTGGTGAGCAAAATCGCTGGCGCCTACAACTTGTCCGCGATTGCGCGCATCCTTCAAAGTCAGGCCAATACAAACATCGTTTCAACGCCTAACCTGATTACCCTGGACAACGAAGAAGCAAAGATCATCGTTGGCAGCAACG
>JANPNT010000721.1:0-5373 GCA_031427655.1 Burkholderiales bacterium | reverse complement strand
GAATAAACTGCTTCACAATGCGGTCTTCAAGCGAGTGAAAACTAATCACGACCAAACGCCCACCTACCGCCAGCAAATCTAAAGACCGCTGGGACGTGGAGCGGCTAGACGATGTGGGCCGCGACCATTTCCGCGCCCATTTCGACGAGCAGTTTTGGTCCACCTTGCACCCCGAGCCTGGTGCGCTGGACGCATGCCACCGCCTGGTCAATGCGGGCTTCGATTTGGTGTGCGTGTCGGCGCTTGATCTGGAATTTGAAGCCGCCCGCTTGCGCAACCTGCAAGACCACGGCTTCCCGATTCAACGCGTGGTTGCCACCGGCAACGCTGAAGGCCCGCACAGCCCCAAGGCCGACGCCATCGCGCGCTTGCGTCCGACCGCGTTCGTAGACGACTACCTGCCTTACCTGCGCGGCCTGCCCGCCGAAGTGCACACCGCCTTGGTGCTGCGCGCACCCAATGGCAGCCCCAACACCGGCGACGACATGCACTTGGCGCATTCCACGCACCAAGACTTGGCCGCGTTTGCCACGGCGTGGTTGGCTCGATAAAACGATTCCGAATTGAGGGAGGCAATGAACAGAGTTTTGATGCACACCGGTGCGAAATTCCCCATCGTGCAAGCGCCGATGGGTTGGATTGCGCGCTCGCAACTGGCCTCGGCGGTGTCACGCGCGGGCGGTTTGGGCGTGATCGAAACCTCGTCGGGTGAAACCGAAAACTGCCAACGCGAAATCAGCACCATGAGCGCACTCGGCCTGCCCTTTGGCGTGAACCTGCCCATTCGCTTTTTGCAAGACGACGCGATGCTGAAGTTTGTGTGTGCCAGTGGCGTCAAGTTCGTCACCACCTCGGCGGGCAGCCCCGCCAAGTTCATCGCGCCCTTGAAAGGCGCAGGCATCACCGTGTATCACGCCGTGCCCACGCTGGACACCGCCCTGAAGTGTGTGGACGCAGGCATCGACGGCTTGGTGGTGGAAGGTGCAGAAGGCGGTGGTTTCAAAAACCCGGAGGAGGTTTCGACCCTGGTGCTTTTGCAGGCAATCCGCGCCAAAGTGAACGTGCCCATGATCGCGGCCGGCGGCATTTGCGACGGTCGCGGCATGGCCGCAGCGTTTGCCTTGGGCGCGGAGGCCATCCAAATGGGCACCCGTTTTGTGAGCTGCACTGAGAGCCCAGTGCATGCCAACTACAAGCAAGCCATCATCGACGCGAAAGAAACCGGCACCTACGTGCTGAACAAAAAAGCCTCGCCTTGCATACGCGCCTTGAAGTCAGAACGTACCCGCGCGATCCACGACGCGGGCCTGATGCCTGCAGATGCGCTGAAAGGCATCTTGGGCGTCTACTTCGGCGGCGACATGGAAGCTGCACCCGCCTTGGCCGGGCAGTCGGCCGGGCTCATTTCAGAGGTCAAAACCGCACAGGAAATCATTGAGCAAACCGTGGCGGAGTTTTTTGCCATCACGCAGCGCTTGGGGGCGTTGGCGGCGGAGCGGAGTTTTGGGTGATGCGCAGGTTTGGGCTGTCACTTGCCCGCCTTCAACTCAAAGCTGCTGCGCAGCGTGAGCTCCACCGCCCGGTTCGCATCGCGCAGCCTCACTTCCACCACCCACAAGCCAGGCGGATCGCCGGGGCCGCTGGAAAGTGCTTCCATTCGCGTGAAGTTTGACGGCAGCGTCCCCTTTGTTCATTGCCCCTTGGAACCAGCGGCGAGCCTTCTTCACATTCCGCGCCACAGCCTTACTCGCTGGTCGGCTTCGCCGCCAATCGCTCAGCGCGAAAGGCCATCGCGGTGTCGAAGGCGGAACTGACAAACCCCAGCACGGCGGCAAACTCTTCGTCGCTGAGTTGCCGCGCAGCGTCGCGCGATCGGTACACATTGGCCAGCTCGCGTTCGCGACCGGCCTGCACGGCCAAGCGACCGAGCCCCAAGTCTTCCAGCGTTTTCCAGAGCTTCGGGTTGTAGGCGCGCGTGAGTTTCATGACCACCGGAATCGGGTCTTTGCGGCCCAGCACGGCCGCCAAACGCAAAATCACTTCAAACGGCAAGCCCACCTTGCCGCCTTCCACCGCTTCCAAGAGCGAGGTGTCTTTGAGGTTGATGGCCTGGCCTAATTCGCCCAGCGTCAAGCCCGCAGCGTCGCGCAGTTCGCGGAACAAGCCGCTGGCTTTTTCGAAGGCTTCTTGCTGCGCCACCGGCAAGCGCGACTTCACCAATTTAAACGACAAGTCAGCCGCAGCGCCCACCGCTCCGCTGGCGGCGCTGCCGGTCAGGCCCAGCACAAAACCTGTCCAAGAACGCAGGTCGCGCGCCAGCGCTTGGATGCCTTTGTCCAAGCTCAGGCCGGGCACCAGGGAGCCCGATGATCTCGCAGCCGCTTTGGAAGACGCTGATTTGCGAGCGGCAGGATTGGGGCGGAGAGCCGCTTTTTTCGGGGCGGTGGGCATGATGACTTTCCGTGGGGTGGAAGGGCTGAAAAACTTGCCTCACAGTAAGCGGCATGCCAGGCCGCGTCGATTCAGGTTTTCACTGTTTGCGCCGCGCCTCAGGACGAAGGCAAAAAGACCTTGCGCCTGCCATTCAGATCAAGCACCACCGTGTGCGCCGCTTTGTCATGCAAGGCTTGGCGATTGCTGTCCCACAGCACTTGCAAGAACCCAACCATATGCCGGTGGACACACCGGCCGCGTAGCCGCCGTAGCGCTTGAAAGCGAGCATCAAGCTCATGGGCTTGCCGGTGAGCTCGACCACGCGCAACTTGAACAAGCGCTTGCCCACGGTTTGACCCCTGCCACCACACCGGCAAGGCCGAGAAGTACGGCACCGTCCAACCGAAGCCCAAACCCAAGTCCTCAGACCAACTGGCCACGGTACTTTTTGAACTGATTTTTTCCGGCTTTTGAGCCTTCCCCAGTGCGCTTTCCAACTCAGCGATCTTGGCCTGCAAGGCTTCCGGGCTGGACGCTGCTTTGGCAGGCACGACCGGTCTGTTGACCTTTATGCCGTTGACTGAGAACGAGACGCCGTCGGCGTTTTAAAGGTCGACATCGATGCTGAGGCGCGTATTCCAAAGTTGCAGTCCAACCGCAAACAGCATGGCTGCCGCGCCTGCCTAAGGCGACAACCCGCCAGCCATTTTTTCGCAGCGCTGGATCGGTAGGCCGCTTGCGGACCAACAACCAAGTGGCCAGCGCGATGGCACCGAGCAACAAAAAGTTGGCGTGTGTGGAAAGCAAGCCAATCACTATCAAGTTCACCGCAATGGCCATCAAGCGACGCCACGGGCTGGCAAGCGCGGCGCCCAACAAACCCGGCGCGACGTTCAGATCGTCCAGCGTGACCCAGACGCGCTTTTTTTTTCTAGCTGCGGTGGCTTTGAGATCGACCGGCGCAGCCGGCTCAGGGTTCGAAAGAGGACTTCATCCTGGCTGCCCGCCCACGGTCAGACGGTTTTGACCTTGACCGTGGCGTGCTCGTGGATGCCCATGGCACCGAAGAACAAAGCGACCAAGCGGTGCGCGTCGGTGAAGCTCACGCTGCGGTTTTCGCTGCGCCGCGCCAGCACCCAATTGAGCAAATCGCCGGCCGCGATGAAGTCAACGCGAATCAACCGAGTGCACGACACATTCACGAAAGCTGCTGCGCCCAACTGCGCGTCCATGCGCTTCAACACCTCGCTGATGTCGCCTACCAATTGTCCAGACAACTCGACACCGGCAGTTTGCGTTTGGCCGCTTTCGTCGATCAAATGCGACTCCACAAAATGCGCGCTGATCTCACTGATGACCGAACTCGGCGGCGCGTTGGTGCTCTGGCCCAAGGCGCTGACACGCACTTTGCAGCGCGCACTCTCCCACGACGGCGGTGACACTTCGTAGGTCACGCAGTAATCGATGGCGGTTTCATCAAACTGATCGGGCCGGTTGGTCATGCGCAAGGCTTCCATGCGCAGGTGCCAGTACAGCGGGTCAACGTCGCGCAAGCCTGTGGGCGATGCGTCGATCAAAGCGGCGAACAAGCGCTCACCGGCCAGCCAGCGCATCTCAATGGGCTGGGTGATCCAGTTGCGAAACAGGACGCTCAAGGATGCGCAGGCCTCGGGGTCTACAGCGCGCAGCGCGCTCCAATCAAACACCCACGGCAAGGGCATTTGCAAGGTTTGCGCACGCAGGCTGGCGACCGCATCGGCATCGATGTACGCCGGGCAAACCCAGCCAATTTGACCGTCGATGCGTCTACCGGTGGGGCGCTCCTCGGTGGCGGCTTCGGCCACCAACTTGGCCATGGAATACCACTGCGGTGCGGACCAACCAAACTGCTGTGCGTAATCAAGCGCCAGGCTTTCAAAGCGATGCTGTTGGCCAATGGCGCGGTACAAGTCAAACAACACCAACCACGTCTCAGCGTGCTGGGCCCGGCCGCCGCCGGCGGCGGTCAGGCTGGTGAGCGACTGTTCGCAGAGGTCGAAATCGGCGTTGGCAAACGCGATCACGGCTTCGTCCAGGTCGGGGTCGTGACGGACTTCAGTTTCCACGGCGGCAGGTGCCGCGCTGAGCACGGCTGCGTCGACGGGATGTGGTTTGATTGCGCTGGCGCTGCCCGTTGAGACCGGAACCGCCGAGGCAACCGAAAGCGTCGGGATTCCGGTCAGCGGCGACATGCCGGTGCGCATCACCGCCACATGGGGCGTGCCCGGAGGCGCGCTCAGCGAGAGTTCTTCCGAATCCATCACCAAACCGCTGCGGCTTGACGCACCCGACAGCGTGGAGCGGTAAGCGCGGTGCTCCAAACTGGCAGGTTGCGTGCGAGCGCTGAAGAATTCGGCGTTGCGGCGGCCATCGCTGTGCAAGGTCTCGCCGACCATTTGCTGCTCAATCTCGTCGATCTTGGCTTTCACGCCGCTTTCTTGGCGCAAACCGCTGTCCGGCAGCCGGCCTTCGGAATCGTCCATGCGGGACGAACCACCCAGCGCGGCAAGTTGCTCGGGCGAAAGGCCTTCGCGTCGCACTTTGCGCAGCACATCGAATTCACGCTTTCGCACAAAGTCGTTGCGCCGCTTGCGCTCAATCATGGCCTTGAGTTCGGCCTTCGCAAACTCGGTTTCGCGAACCTCTTCGCTGGGCGCACTCAGGTCATTCCACTGCGTGCCAGGGTTGGCAACGAACTTGACGACTTTGCGGAAAAAACTGGTGGCGTCTTTGGGGTCCGTGGTCATGGGTGACAAGCGCGTGCGGACGGTTTGGGTTTCGGCGCTCAATCGCCGAACATTTTTTGCTTCAACTCGCGGCGCTGCTGTGCTTCGAGCGACAAAGTTGCCGTCGGGCGTGCAATCAAGCGACCCAAACCGATGGGCTCCCCGGTTTCGTCGC
>JANPNT010000720.1:0-2230 GCA_031427655.1 Burkholderiales bacterium | reverse complement strand
TGCTGGAGATCACGCTGCGCACGCCGGTGGCGCTCAAGTGCATGGCGGCCATCACGGCTGCGGTGCCGCAAGCCATCGTCGGTGCGGGCACGGTGCGCACTGTGAATGATGCCAAAGCCGCGTTCGATGCGGGCTGCCGTTTCGCTGTGAGCCCGGGTTACACCGAGGCGATTGGCCGCGCTTGTCTCGACCTCGGTTTGCCGCTGTTGCCCGGCGTGGCCACGGCCAGTGAAGTGATGGCGGCGAATGCCGACGGATTGAACTTTTTGAAGTTCTTTCCGGCCACAGCAGCCGGTGGCATACCGATGTTGAAAGCCCTGCACGGCCCATTTCCCGACGTGGTGTTTTGCCCCACCGGAGGCATCACCTTGCAAACCGCGCCGCAGTTTTTGGCGCTGCCGAATGTCAGGGTGTGCGGTGGTTCGTGGCTCACACCGGCCGACGCGGTGCAGGCCAATGACTGGAAGCGCATCACCGAATTGGCGCGCGAAGCGTCGATTTTGTTTGGCTGAACTCGCGGGCGCTCAAGCCGAGCGCTGTATCAGCTCAATTTTGTAGCCGTCCGGGTCGGTCACAAACGCGATCACCGTTGCGCCGCCCTTCACCGGCCCCGCCTCACGCGTGACCGCGCCACCTGCGCCGCGTATGCGATCACATGCCGCATACGCATCGGGCACCGCCACCGCCAAATGGCCGTAAGCGGTGCCCATGTCGTATGAGGTGACGCCGTGGTTGTAGGTCAGTTCCAGTTCGGCGTGTTCCGGGTTCGGCCCGTAGCCCAAGAAGGCCAGGGTGTATTTTTGTGATGCGTTTTCGGACTGACGCAGCAGCGTCATGCCCATCACATCGGTGTAAAAAGAAATTGAGCGGGGCAGGTCGCCGACGCGCAGCATGGTGTGCAGAAGTCGCATGGTTTGGGTTCCGTGTTCGAAGCGAAATTGCTCAAGTCTGAGCATCAAAAATAAAACAAGTGGTCGAAGCGTGAGCGTACAGCTTGCCGTCTGCGCCGATCAATCGGCCGTCGGCGGTGGCCATGCGTTTGCCCAAATGAATGACCTGCCCTTCGGCGCGCACGAGTGTGATTTTGTCGGTTAGTGGCCGCACGATGTTGACCTTCAGCTCGGCAGTCGTGAACGCCTTGCCCGCCGCCAAAGTGCAGTGCACCGCACAGCCCACCGCCGAGTCGAGCATGGCCTAAAACCAGCCGCCGTGCACCGTGCCCATTGGGTTGTAATGGCGCGCCGAAGGCCGACCCTGAAACACAGCGCGGCCGTTTTTGATTTCGATGGGCAAGAAGTCCAAGGTTTGGCCAATGCGAATACCGGGCAGCTCGCCGCTGAAGATGGCATCGAAAAACTCCTGGCCAGTCTTGCCGATCACTTGGTCGCGATGTGCCACGCCAACGGGTGCCAAGCGGGTGCGGATGCGGGCTTCCTCGGCTTCCCATTGTTCCAAAGTCAGTGCCAATGTGTGAGCGGAGGACAAGGCTGAGTTCATGCTGCGATTTAGGAATTGAATAGAAAATTTTAGTGACCTGAATTGACGCGGCCATCAACTCATCGTGTAGTTCAAAACCAATCGCCCGCCGTCCACATAAACGATTTCACCGGTCATGTAACTCGACGCGCTGCTCACCAAAAACGCCACCACGTCAGCAATTTCGCTTGGTTCACCCAAGCGGCGCATCGGCGTGCGGCTCATGATGCGGTCGCGCGCGGCGTCGCTGGTGAGAACGGCTTTCTGCGCCAATTCGGTGGCGATCGTTCCCGGTGCCACAGCGTTCACGCGGATACCGTGGTCGGCCAAGGCCAGCGCCATCACGCGGGTGAGTTGGTTGACGCCGCCCTTGCTGGCGTTGTAGCTTGCAATGCTGGGAATGGCCATGACGGCGTTCACTGAGCTCATGTTGACGATGCTGCCGCCACCGGTTTGTGACATCGCCCGCGCCACAGCTTGGCCCACCAAAAACGCGCCTTTCAAGTTCACGTTGATGACGGCGTCCCAATCGGCTTCAGTAATGTCTAAAAAATCGGCCGCTTTGAAGATCCCGGCGTTGTTGACCAGCGCATCGACATGGCCAAAAGTTTTCAGCGTGACAGCCAACGCCGCGTCCACCTCAGCCTTCAGCGCCACGTTGCAATGCACATACGCAGCGCGTGCGCCACGGGCCGTCAGCTGCTGCGCCAAGGTCATGCCGCGCGCGTCGTCCACATCCCACAGCGCCACTGCC
>JANPNT010000719.1:0-1648 GCA_031427655.1 Burkholderiales bacterium | reverse complement strand
CGAGCAGTTGCGGCTGGACCACGGTTTCTGAACAGCTATGATCGGGCGCGAATGTGACCATTGGCACCAAATGTTGCGGCTGGACCACGGTTTCTGAACGATCAGATCCTGTATCGGGCAAGGACCGCACGCCGTAGCGGGTCAGCTTGAGCAAGTCGTTAGCCCTCAGACGCGCGCTATTCGAGCGTAAGGACCAAACGCTTTCCGAGAGCGGCAGCCGCGCGATCCAACGTCTTGAGCGACGGCCAGTGGGTTGGATCCTCAAGGCGCTTGGCAGCTGGCCACGAGGTTTCGAGCGCACGAGCCAAGTCTGAAAGAGTTCTCTCGCCTCGTGCCAAGCGCAGCAGCATTGCCGCCTGTGTTCTTGCGTCCGGCGCAATATAGTGAGCACCCTTGACCTTCTGGCTTGGAGCAGGGACATCCTTTGCCTCATCAAGACGCCACGCCAGCATCGCCGAGAGAACTTCTACGGCGTTGAACAGGTCCTCTTCCTTGGTTTTGCCCTCGGTAAAAGTGTCCGGCAAATCTACAAACTGAACCAAGAACG
Source organism: Burkholderiales bacterium (assembly GCA_031427655.1). Taxonomy (GTDB): domain Bacteria; phylum Pseudomonadota; class Gammaproteobacteria; order Burkholderiales; family Burkholderiaceae_C; genus JANYJJ01. Next base: position 1,101 of record JANPNT010000719.1, on the reverse strand, counting down.
CTCCGTCGGTTTGGGGCTGGACCGTTGCGGGATATCGGATGTCCATGTGCCTACCTCACTTCAGCTTCACGCCGGTTTGGCGCTGTATCACTGCTACCAGACCGGCGCCGACATCGCGTGAGCCATGCACCGGAACCGGCACGGCCTGGTTGCCCTTGACCATGACGTGGCGGCTGCCGTGCACTCGGTTGAGAGACCAACCGGCGGCCTTGAGTTTTGCGATGACTTCTTTGCCTGTCACGCACCTATGATATATCAGGATTGATCTAAAGGCAATGGGCACGCATCCTCTTTATTCGTGCCCTGCTCTTCGATGCGCCCGGTGCGCATCACGGCCATGCGGTCGGCGACGTATTCGCCTACGCCGATGTTGTGGGTGATGAACAGATACGAGAAGCCCCGCTCGCGTTGCAGATCTTTTCAACGGGGAGCGCAGATTCGTCAAGCGGGGCGAAATTGGCCGCTCAAATTCGGCGCATCACATGGCACGTCCCACCATTCGCGAACTTTACAACGCGTGAATGCGACTCACCCAGCAAGAACAGAGCGGCATCGTGGAGGCGGCCCGGGCCGTGCTGCCGGCGGGGTCGCGGGTGTCGTTGTTCGGATCCCGAGTAGACGGCAGCTTGCGTGGCGGTGACATCGACCTGCTGGTCGAGCCGGGCGCCGCGCTTGACGCACAGCAGCAGGTTCTGCTGCGAACGCGACTTGCGGCCCGCCTCTACCTCCTGATCGGTGAGCGCCGCATCGACATCGTGCTGGCCACACCGGGGGGAGCGACAGCCGGTTGATCGTTGCCGAAGCGCTGCGTCGGCTGACCGATCAGATCCTCTACCGATTCACCAAATTGCAGGATGCGATGGGCGAGCGGCTGGCCCACGAGTACCCCGACGCCGCAGACCTTCGCCACGCAGCGGTGCTGGCAGCCATTGAAGCCGCAGGCGCCATGGGGCAGGCCTGGGCAAATTGGAAGGCCCGTTTGCCGTCACTGCCGGTCGCAAGCCACTGATTCGATCGCAGGGCCAGGGCGCGGAGGACGCGCATCCCGCTCACTGCAGCGGCGCCCATGGCGGCAGTTCAAGACCCAACAGCTTGGCGCCC
>JANPNT010000718.1:0-1597 GCA_031427655.1 Burkholderiales bacterium | reverse complement strand
GGTCGAGTTCGATATGGTCCAGTGCAGCGTTCGTGGCGTTGACCAACCTCACTCCCACACGCGTCCCGGCTTCGTTGCGGTAGTCGCGCGCTTCGCCCTGCTGGTCGAGAGACGCCTGCGGACGCAGGAGCGCCGACTTCAATTGATTTCGCCCCGAGCAATCACCAGCAGTTCATGTGCACTGGCCTGCGTGCAACGGCGGCCAGGGCCGGAGGCGAGCCCCGCTTCGATCAACTCACGAAGCCACTGCTTGGCTTGTTCTTCTTGGTCGAGGCGTAGTGAGTCGCGGATGTATTCGCTGGCGTTGCCGTAGTTTCTGGCGGACACCCGGCCGTCGATGTACTGGCGCATCGATTCGGGAAGAGTGAAGCTCATGGTTCGGCGGCTCATGGCCTGACCTTGCGCAGTTCGGCAATAGTCGGCAACTCTCTGAATGGTCTACAGCCGACCTGGGGTTCCCCAGCCCATCAACTACAGCGACTGCCCACCCTTCTCTCCCAACCGCGTCAACAACGCATGCCAAGACGTGGCGAAGCTTTCCACGCCTTCACGCTGCAAGCGCTCGGCCAGCGCGGCGTCGTCTACTCCCTCGCGCCGAAATTCTTCTAGCACCGCATCGGCATAGCCGCCATCCGCTGGCATGGCCGTACCGATTTGGCCGTGGTCGGCGAAAGCGAGCAAGGTTTTTTCTGGAATGGTGTTGATGGTGTTCGGCGCTGCCAGGGCTTGGACGTAGAGCGTGTCCGGCGCGGCAGGGTCTTTGGTGCCGGTGCTGGCCCACACCAATCGTTGTGGCCTTGCGCCGACGGCGGCCAGCTTTTGCCAGCGGTCTGAGGCCAGCAATTCGCGGTGCGCGCGGTAAGTGCGCATGGCCATGGCAATGCCCAGGCGGTTGTGGAAGGGAGACGAGATTTCCTGCTTCACGCTCACGTCCCAGCGGCTCACGAACAGGGACGCGACTGAATCCACTCGCAAGCTCAAGCCCGCCTCCAAACGTCGCTCCAGCGCGCGCATGTAGGCCTCGGCGGTGGCAAGGTAATGCTCGGAAGAAAACAGCAGGGTGACGTTGACGGGCACGCCGTCGAAGATGACTTCTTCAACGGCCCGCAGGCCTTCGCGTGTGCCGGGAATTTTGATAAACAGGTTGGGTTTGTCGGCGCGCTTGAAAAGTCTCGCGGCGGCTTGAATGGTGTGCGCGGTGTTGTTGGCCAACAGGGGTGACACCTCAAGAGACACCCAACCATCGACGCCGTCGCTGGCATCGTAGGTGGGGCGGAAGAGGTCGGCCGCTTGTGTCAAGTCTTCCAGCGCCAGCTCAAAAAACAGCTCTTCGCCCACCATGCCTGCGGCGCTCAACATGCGGATGCTGTCGTCGTAATCAGCGCCGCCCAAGGCCTGCTCAAAGATGGTGGGGTTGCTGGTGAGGCCGGTGACGGAAAACTCGGTGATGTAGTGCTGCAGCGCGCCGGTGCGCAACAAGTTCCGACTGATGTTGTCGAGCCACAGGCGTTGGCCCAGGTCGTGAAGTTGACGCGTGTGGGTGTTCATCGCGGGTTCATCGCTTTCACTGTTAAGTTGTTGGTACGAATCAAGCCAC
>JANPNT010000717.1:0-2330 GCA_031427655.1 Burkholderiales bacterium | reverse complement strand
CGCACAGCCTGGGAAATCACTGATCAGCGTTGATCGCAAACGCACCAGCTGCAGCGAGCTGAAGCTTCGTCGGGCTCAGCGAGCTCTCTCGCGTGGGGTGGTCGGGCGCGGTCGCTACACCTGCGAGTTCGGTAATCACTTTCATGGATTGTGGTGATGCAGCACGCGTCAACCCGTCGGCCGCTGGTGGCTGGACAGCCGACGCTTTCCCAGCGTGTCTTCGATGCCACCAACGATAGCTTGATGCCAGTCACCGTGAATACGGCTGCCAGCCGCGAAGGACTGCAATCGCTGCATTGCTGCCGCTCACGTCAGCTCCGGGAGCTGGTCACGCATCGCCCGACATATCGCAGCCAGGTTGTCCATGCTGGAGTTGCCCGTAGGCGAGAGCATGCGGTGCGGGTTCTTGCTCGGCTTTGCGGTCAGCGCTGCAAGTTGCTCGAACCCGATGGTCGCGTTAATCAGATCACGCAAGATGAGCCGCGCTGTCTCGGGCTGCCTGTTGAGAAACAGCGTGGCTGCTTCGTCCAAAAGCGCTTGAGAAAACGCTGGATCGCGCTCGACCCGCTCAATCACCGTTTGATTTTGATTGCGTGTCAGTGCCATCGGTTTCAGCTCTCTTTTTTTCCTAGAGCGACCCATATAGTGCCACTTGCGCCGCGGCACTCAACAGGGTCGCTACGCTTGCCCGCCTTGCGCAACTTCACTCATGCCGCAACGCCTCAATCGGATCCATGTGCGCTGCGCGCCTGGCTGGGAAGTACCCGAACACCATGCCTATGGCGGTTGAAAAAACCAGGGCCACTACGTTGATGGTTGGGTCGAACGCGTAGGGCACGCCCATCAACAAGGCACCGCCGTAGGACGCGCCGGTGGCGAGAACCACGCCGATCACACCACCCAATGCAGACAGGACCACGGCTTCGATTAAAAACTGCAACAGGCTCGCTTTGAGCGGTGCGCTGTCGGCGCTGTCGGCCATCGACACCATCAGGAAATTGACTTTGCGGCTGCCGGTGACGCGGCGCTGCAGTGCGTGCAGCGGCACCAGCACGGCGTCGTCTTGGTCGCCCATGCCGCCCTGCCCTTCGCTGGTTTATTCAGGCTTGGGCCACGCGTGAACCCGTTCGGCCTACGTTTGTCGAAGGCTTCGACAGGCTCAGCTCAAACGGGATTCTTTCCATTTGCGCACTCACGAAAAAGCTTCAAACCGACTGGGCCGCGTCGATCACCGGTGCCGACGTGGTCGGGTTGTCGTTGACCACATCCTTGGCAGCGCGGGCATCGAAAACAGAATTCATGCGCCGCGCATAAGCGGCCATGCGGCGGCCACTTGGAATTCGGCGGCGCGCACATCGGCGCGCTGGCGGAGCAGGTCAGCCGGAATGCTGAGTGCGAACTCATCACGCGCTTGGGGAATGGATGGCAGCGCATCAACGCGCATCGCAACCGGCAACAAGCCCAACTCAGCCTGCAAGGCAGCTGGCGCTTAGCCCAACAGCACCGCCAACGCATGCGCCGTTTGCTGGATGCTGGTTTGCCGCGTCGGCAGCAGAGCCTGCGTCTGCGCGGCCGCAGCGCGCGCTTGGTCTACCTCCAAGGTGGTGACCAAGCCGGCCTGCTGACGCCAATCGGTGATTTGCAAAGTCTCTTGCTGGCTGCTCAAGTTGGCGTTGGCAATCTTGAGCCGCGCCTGCGCCGAGCGCAGCACGATGTAGCTCAACGCCACCTCAGAGGCCACCTGCACTTGTGCATCGCCCAAGATGGGGGCGCTGGCGGCTGCCAGCGCATCTGTCGCGTCCAAGCCGCCGCGCCGCGCGCCAAAAATATCGGGCACCCACTGCCCGTCCAAACCCAACTGAAAGCGGTTGCCGGTGGTGTTGCCCCCCGAGCTGCCCCTGCTCGCTGAGGCTGCCGAACCCAGCGTGGGCCTCAGCGCCGCAGCCGCCACATCGCGCAGCGCTTGCGCCTGCCGAACCGCCGCCTGCGCGCCGTTCACCGTGGTGTTCGATGACACGGCGCGGTTCACCAAGATGGTCAGCAGCGCGTCATCGAAGCGCTCCCACCACAGCACCGCCGCGTCGCCGTCGACGAGACTGGTACGGGAACTTGCACCGGAACCTGCAACCGAACTTGAACCCGAAGCATCCGACGCTGACCATTGCACCGGCACATCGATCAATGGCACTGCCAACAAGGCCGAGGGCGGCAGCAGTGCTGGCGGCCAAGCGGCGCAACCCGACAACACGAGGCAAGCCAGAGCAAGCGTTTGGCCAAACAGCACGTGGCGTGGCTTTGAAATTCGTCGAACGCACTGCATCGCCCAGTAC
>JANPNT010000716.1:0-2138 GCA_031427655.1 Burkholderiales bacterium | reverse complement strand
CGCGGTGGGGTTTGGGATCTCCACGCCGGAACATGTGCGGCAGGTGGCGCAGCACGCGGTAGAGACTTCACTGCACAGGCGTAGAGGAACGCAGAGAACCGCAGGGAACCGCACAGAACCGCAGACGAAGCCGGCGCTTTTCTTTATTGGTTCTGCTGCTTTTCCTTCGCGGTCCCCTGCGTCTGTGCGTCTCTGCGCCTCTGCGGTGAGGGCTGTGTTCTCTTGCCTCTGACCGTTCTCCCAGCGCACAATGTGCTGTTTTCAGCAGCGGCAAAGGCGGTCTCAGATGATCTACAAATTCAAATCAAAAGCAGCCGGTGACGTCATCATGATGGGCCCGAACGGCGATCAGGTGATGCGTTTGATTGGCAAAGAACCAGCCGCCAACGGCATCATTGAAGTGGCGAATATGCCGGCCGCCTTGGCCGCGCTGGAACAAGCCGTGGCCGCGGAGGACGCAGCCCGCAAACAAGCCGAGTTGGAAGCCAGCGACGGCAAGACCGGTGGCAGAACTGGTGGCACAACAAGCGGCACCGCAGCGCGCGACCATGTGTCCATGCGCCAACGCGTGTGGCCTTTGGTCGAAATGCTGCGGCGCTCGCATTCGGAAGGTGCCGACATCGTTTGGGGCGTTTGATTTGGCCCTTGAACTGACCCAAGAACTGGCCACCCGAATCCTTGCCATACGCCACGGCGAAACCGCTTGGAATGTGGACGGCCGCATGCAGGGCCACCTCGACATTCCGCTGAACGACACCGGCCGCTGGCAAGCCCACCGCTTGACGCTGGCGCTGAGCGAAGAAAACATTGCGGCCATTTACTCCAGCGATTTGCTGCGGGCGCATCAAACGGCGCAGGCGGTGGCCGCCGGTTCGGGTCAACAAATTGAAATTGAAATCGCGCTGCGCGAACGCTGCTTTGGTGTCTTCGAGGGGCTGACCTTCAAAGAAATCGATGCGCGCTGGCCTGTCGAAGCCCAGCGCTGGCGCGTGCGCGACCCCGACTTCACGCCCGAGGGCGGGGAGTCGTTGCGCGTTTTTTATGCACGCTGCGTCGAGGCCATCACGCGCTTGGCCGCGGCCCACCCCGGGCAAACCATTGCCCTGGTGGCCCACGGCGGGGTGCTGGACTGCTTCTATCGCGCCGCCACCCGGGTGGACTTGCAAGCCCCGCGCTCGTGGCAATTGAGCAACGCCAGCATCAACCGCTTGCTCTGCACCGAGAGCGGATTGAGCCTGGTCGGTTGGAGCGACACTTTTCATTTGGAAGACCCTGCGCTGGACGAAGGCTCGACTTAGGTTTGCAGCACCAAGCTCGGCGTCAGCTTGCTCAGGCCAACTCTCCCGCGCGTCAAAATAATGTTGTCAGCGCGACAAAGCGCACCGCCTTCGGTGCATAAACTCACCCATTGATTTTTTGCCTCGGCGACTCGCCTTGGCACGACGGTCCAAGCAACCCCGCACACCCATGAGCAGCCCCGAATTCATCTTGCAAACCACCGAGCTCACCAAAGAGTTCAAGGGCTTCGTGGCGGTGAGCAAGGTCAACCTGAACGTCAAGCGCGGCAGCATTCATGCGTTGATCGGCCCAAACGGCGCAGGCAAAACCACCTGCTTCAATTTGCTGACCAAGTTCCTCACGCCGACCAGCGGAAAAATCCTGTTTGACGGCACCGACATCACGGCTGAAAAACCGGCCGGCATTGCACGCCGCGGCGTGATTCGAAGCTGTCAAATTTCGGCCGTCTTTCCTCATCTGAGCGTGCTGGAAAACGTGCGCGTGGCCGTGCAGCGCCAACTCGGCACCTCCTTCCATTTTTGGAAACCGGAGAGCAGCTTGCACGGCCTGGACGCTCAGGCGCACGAGCTGCTGCGTCTAGTGGACTTGGTAACTTATGCCGGTTTGCCCGCAGTCGAGTTGAGCTACGGCCGCAAGCGCGCCCTTGAAATTGCCACCACCTTGGCCATGAACCCCAAGCTCATGCTGCTGGACGAACCGACGCAGGGCATGGGTTTGGAAGACGTTGACCGCATTCGCCAGCTCATCAAAAAAGTGGCCGCCAGCCGCACGGTGCTGATGGTCGAACACAACATGAGCGTCGTGGCCAGCATCGCCGACATCATCACCGTGCTGCAACG
>JANPNT010000715.1:0-4034 GCA_031427655.1 Burkholderiales bacterium | reverse complement strand
ATTTGCAAATAATGTTACTAATGCAATAAACGTAGCAGCAGAATCTTCCACCGCACTACAAAAACCAATAATAGACCAGCTGCATTACACACAGCAGTGTGTGAACAGCCTGCTCAGTGTGGGCGTTGACGCCAGGGCCCTGCTCATCATCAACAACGGCAGCACCGACGACACTGCCGCGTGGCTGGCCAGCCGACCCGATTTGCGCAGCGTGAACAACCCGGTGAACTTGGGCTGCGGCGGCGCGTGGACACAAGGCGCTTTGTTGGCGAACACCGATTGGGTGGTGCTGCTGAACAACGACATCATTTGTACTCACAACTTCATTCAAGCTCAAATTGACGCCGCTGAAAAACAAGGCCTGAAAGTTGTCAGCCCCAGCATGGTGGAGTTTGAGTTGGACTACGACCAAGCCGCTTTCACGCTGGATTTTTTGGCGAAGATGAGCGGCGTGACGCGCTTGGGTTGGTTTCACGGCGTGTGTTTCAGTGTTCACAAAACCGTGTTTCATAAGGTCGGTTTTTTGGACACCGACCGCATGCTGTTTGGCCGCGAAGACGCCGAGTTTTTGGCCCGTTGTGCCAGCGCCAAGATTCCTGTGGGCACGGTCGGCAGTGCGGTCATGCACCACTTCGGCATGGTCACGCAAACCGCCATCAAGAAGGAACAAGGCGTCAGCAAGTTCGGTGACCACCGCTATCTGTACCGCAAGATGGGGTTGGATTGGTGGGGCCGACAGCGTCTGAAATTTGCGCGCAAGAGGCGGGTTCGGCAATGGGTGGAAGCGGAAAAAACGGCGCACGGCATGACGCTGCACATGGTGCACCGCCAAGGTCAAATTGAATACCGCTGAACCAGACCCGAAATGACCACCACCCACCTCGACTTGGGCTGCGGCCCGGTGCCCCGCAATCCCTGCGGCCGCGATGAGGTTCATGCGGTCGACATCTATCTGCCCCCCGGCGTTGAGCCCGCTCGGTTTCGCGTGGCCAACCTCAGCCTGCAACCCATCCCGCATGCGGACGCAAGCTTTGATTCGGTGTCGGCCTTTGATTTTTTGGAGCACGTGCCGCGCGTTCTCAGCGGCCCTGGGGGTGTCGGCACACGGTTGCCGTTTGTCGAACTGATGAACGAGATCCACCGCGTGCTCAAGCCCGGCGGCAAGCTCTACGCTTTGACACCGGCCTATCCGAACGCATCTGTGTTCACAGACCCGACGCACGTCAACTTCATCACTTTGGGCACGTGGCGCTACTTTTGCACCGACGGGGCCACGCCGCCCATGGCGCGCATGTATGGCTACACGGGTCGGTTCAAGATGCTGCGCAACGAATGGGGCATGGTGCCCGAAGCCTTCAACGCAGCCTCGACCATGAACTGGAAGCGGCAACTGCGGCGCTGGAACTTGCAGCGCCGGGGCAAGCTGTCTCACCTGCTGTGGGAGTTTGAATGCGTCAAACCAGCAGCTTGAAAGATGTCTGGCGCACCTGGCGCCGTCAATTCAAAGCGCGGCTGCCCTATGTGCGCAGGCGAGAGCATCGAGTGCTGCAAAAAAAATATGCGGACTTGATCGAAGCGGTGGACGGCTTGGCAACGCCTGCTGCGCACGCTCGCGTGAGCTCAGTGCAGGCACCGAGCGCGTGCCTGTTGGGTGAAGTTTGTTTTTTTGTGAGCTTTGCATCGCAACCCGATTTGAAGCCGCACGTCGTCACGCACGTCACCAAACTCTTGGATGCGGGCTTTGCCGTCGTGCTCACCGTGAACACCGACCTTCCTTCACACGAGATTTGCATTCCGACAAACTTGGCGCAGCGCCTGAGTGGCGTGCTGATCCGCGAAAACACGGGTTTCGATTTCGGTGCCTGGGCGCACACCTATGCGCTGTGCGAATCACATGGCATCGACGTTTCGAAGTGGACACGCCTGCTGCTGGTCAACGACAGCATCGTTCCTTCGCCAAACCCGGGCCACTTTGCGCGGATGCTGGAGCGCGTTCGAGCGTCACCGGCAGCGTTGGTCGGGCTGACGGAAAGCCTCATGCCGCAGCGTCATGTGCAGAGTTACTTCCTGGTGCTCAACAAGGTGGCGCTGCGCCACGCTTTTGTTCAAGCCAGTTTGCACGGCATGTTGAATTTTCCGACCAAATCACAAGTCATCGACGTTTACGAAACGCGCTGGACCGGCCTGCTTCAAGCTCAGGGCTTGCGCTGCGAAGCCCTGTTTCCCTCGCTGTCGACCGACCCTTTGAGTTCAGACGACACCTCGTTGCGCTGGGCCGAATTGCTGGAACTTGGCTTCCCTTATCTGAAGACTCGAGTGTTGGACCGCCTGCCAACAGCACAGCGCGAGCGGCTGGGCTTCTGAAACGCTTCAGCGCTTGCGCGCCAGCGCTAGGTGATCGGTGAGTGTGGTGGTGCGCAACAACACATCCATTTGGACGTACTCCAACATCTCATCGATCAGGCTCGGATCGAAGACGTGGTGGTGCAAACAGCGGTTCTCAAAATTCAACAGCGAGCGTTGATGGAAGCTCTCCAGATCGCCCGATGCTTCGTCCATAGAACGGTCATGACGCTCCAAAATTTCGGGCAGGTGCGTGAGGTCGTGCTCATCGGTGCCGTTCACCAAATCTTCCAGCAAGTGTTCAAAGCGCGTGACCTCGCGGCGATGATCAAAGTTACTTTCTTTGCGCGGCAGCACCAGCAGGACGTGTCCGCCTGGCCTGACCAAGCGGCGCCACTCGTTCAAGGCCTTCAGCGGGTTGGCCAAGTGCTCCAGGTTGTTGCATGAGATGAGGAAGTCGTAACTTGAATCTGCAAGGGCTCGAAGCTCAGAACCTTCGGCGATGAACTGGCGGCCCCGCCGACCTTTCATGTACTCAAACGTTTGACCTGCGCTGAGTGAGCCTTCCCACACGGTTTGCGCGCTGAAATTAACGCCGTCCAGCGAGCGCATGAATTTGTAAATGGGCAGGTCGCGGCGAAAAATTTTGCTGGGGCCACCGATCTCGATGCCCGACTTGTCGCGAAACGCCGCTTGGTAGCTTTGGTAATTTGGCAAAGGCGAACGAAAGGCGCGTTGCAGGCGCTTCACCAATCGACCGAGGGCGTCGTCACTCATGATTCGATTTCCTCAAACTCAGTCAAACCGACCCAGCTTCAGCCGCAGCACCCGGTCGCAACGCGCCGCCAGCGACTCGTCGTGCGTGACCAGCACGAAGGCCATGTGGCGTTCGCGGGCCAGGCTCAACATCAACTCGAACACGCCGTCGGCGGTTTCGCGGTCCAAGTTGCCGGTGGGCTCGTCGGCCAGCACGCAGGAGGGTTGGCCTGCGATGGAACGGGCGATGGCCACGCGTTGGCGTTCTCCGCCTGAGAGCTGCGAAGGGCGATGGTGCAAGCGCTCGGCGAGACCGACTTTGGACAGCACCGCAGCGGCTTGCTCGCGCGCCTGCGCTTGCGGCATGCGGCGTATGCGAAGCGGCATGGCCACGTTGTCCAGGGCGGTGAATTCGGGCAGCAAGTGGTGGAACTGGTAGATGAAGCCGAGGTGCTGGTTGCGCCATTCGCCTTGGGCTTTGGCGTCCATGCTCTGGAAGTTTTTGCCTGCCAACTCGACCTCACCTTCTGACGGCGCTTCCAGGCCGCCCAACAGGTGCAGCAAGGTGCTTTTGCCTGAGCCTGAAGCGCCGACGATGGCGACGGTTTCACCGGCCTGGATTTGCAGGTCGATGCCTTGCAGGACGTGAACGTCGAGCGGGCCTTCGGTGTAGCGTTTGTGGAGGGCGGTGGCGCGGATGACAGATGCCGCTTTAGGTGATGGCCGACTACTTTGTGAGTTTTCACCCCCACCCCGGCCGTCATTCTCCGAGGAGAGGGAGCCAATGGCTCCTTGCCCTGTTGAGGGGGAAGGCTGGGATGGGGGTGTGTCGGTGTGGGTGTCGGTGTCGGCGCGCTCATTCATACCGAAGCGCCTCAGCCGGTTGCAAGCGGCTGGCGCGCCAGCTGGGGTAGAGGGTGGCGACGAAAGCGAGG
>JANPNT010000714.1:0-3669 GCA_031427655.1 Burkholderiales bacterium | reverse complement strand
GTCCGCGCTGCCCTTGATGGCGGTGGGCGCGCCGATTTGGGTCATTTGGGCCACTGCGTTTTGCGTCAATTTGCGCTTTGTAATTTTCAGTGCGCAGTGGCGGCCGTTTTTCATGCGCTATCCGCTGAAGCAGCGCTTGCTGTTGGGCTACGTCAGCGCCGACCTCAGCTACGTGCTGTTCATGAAGCGCTATCAAACACCCAACGCCGATGAAGGCCAGGTTGAATACTTTTTGGGCGGCACCATGCTGAACTGGTGCGCCTGGCAAATCCCGTCTGTCATTGGCATCTTGCTGGCCGACCGCATACCCTCCGATTGGGGCTTGGGCTTTGCGGGCGTGTTGGCGCTGCTGGGTTTGATTTACTCGCTGCTGTCGGACAAGGCCACCGCGCTGGCCGCAGTGGTGGCGGGTGCGGCAGCGGTGGCAGCGTTTGCCTTGCCATTTCGGCTGCACATCGTGGTGGCCATTGCGGCGGCGGTGTGCGTGGGCCTTTTGATCGACAAGTCGGGCGGTGCGGGTCGTCGCCTTCGCGATGCGCTGATGCGCGCAACCTGCTCGCAGCCCAGTGACAAAACCAGCCAGCAAGCGGTGTCGCCATGAGCAACGTCGAATCCATCATCATCATCTTGGGTTTGGCCGTGATCACTGTGGTCACGCGCTGCTTCTTTTTGTTTTCGTCGCGTGAACTCGTCTTGCCCGATTGGGTGCAGCGCGGTTTGCGTTACGCGCCGCTGGCCGCATTGGCTGCCGTGGTGGTGCCGGAAGTCGTGATGACGCAGGGTCAGTTGATTGGCACCTGGCAAGACGCCCGCTTGTTCGCGGTGCTCGCCGCCACCGCTTATTTCTTCTGGAAGCGCGGCATTTTGGGCACCATCGTCTGCGGCATGGCGGTGCTGGTTCCACTGAAGCTCGGTTTGGGTTGGTAGAACGCGCGCACAGACGTCGAATACCTCTGTCACTTACGATGGCAGCCTGAAACCGCGCTGTAACTTTTCAAGCGTCGGCGTCCCTAAAATTTGAAATTCCTCACACCCCCCATGAACGTCATCCGCTTTCAAGACCTCGCCGCTTCCGGACAACTCAAAGGCCAGCGCGTCTTTATCCGCGCCGACTTGAATGTGCCGCTCGACGGCACCGGTGCGATCACCGAAGACACCCGCATTCGCGCCTCGATTCCGTGCATCCGCATGGCCATGGACGCGGGTGCAGCGGTGATGGTCACCTCGCATTTGGGCCGTCCCACTGAAGGTGAATTCAAGCCCGAAGACTCCCTGGCACCGGTGGCCAAGCGCTTGTCGGAATTGATGGGCTTTGACGTGCCACTGATTGCCAATTGGGTCGACGGCGTGAAGGTGCCGCCCGGCCATGTGGTGATGTTGGAGAACTGCCGCGCCAACAAAGGCGAGAAGAAAAACGACGAAGCCTTGTCGCGCAAATTGGCGGCCCTGTGCGACGTGTTTGTGAACGACGCTTTCGGCACAGCGCACCGCGCCGAAGCCACCACTTACGGCATAGCGCAGTTCGCCAAAGTGGCCTGTGCCGGGCCGTTGCTGGCCGCTGAAATTGACGCCATCACCAAGGCCTTGGCCAACCCGAAACGCCCGCTCGTGGCCATCGTCGCAGGCAGCAAGGTCAGCACCAAGCTCACCATTTTGAAAGCGTTGGCCGGCAAGGTCGATCAACTGATTGTGGGCGGCGGCATTGCCAACACCTTCATGCTGGCCGAGGGTTTGCCGATAGGCAAATCTTTGGCCGAAGCCGATTTGCTGGGTGAAGCCAAAGCCGTGATTGCGCTGATGAAACAACGCGGCGCGGCTGTGCCGATTCCGGTGGACGTCGTCACCGCCAAGGTGTTTTCTGCCGACGCGGTGGCCACGGTGAAAGCGTCAACTGACGTGGCTGACGACGATTTGATTTTGGACATCGGGCCGAAAACCGCAGCGATGCTGGCCGAGCAGCTCAAAGCCGCTGGCACTATCGTGTGGAACGGGCCCGTGGGCGTGTTTGAGTTCGATGCGTTCTCGCACGGCACCGAAGCCATTGCCCGCGCCATTGCGGCGGCTTCTACGACATTCGGCGCCTTCAGCATCGCCGGAGGCGGCGACACGCTGGCCGCCATCGCCAAGTACGGCATTGAAAAAGACGTGGGCTACATCTCCACCGGCGGTGGTGCCTTCCTGGAAATTTTGGAGGGCAAAACCTTGCCCGCGTTCGAGATTCTTCAGCGTCGCGCTCAAGAGTCAGCTGCATAAAAAACCAACCTATGGAGTCCTTCCTCATGCCTCGTGCCACCAAGATCGTTGCCACCCTCGGCCCGGCGTCCAGCTCGCCCGAAGTCCTGGGCCGCATGATTCGCGCCGGTGTGGACGTGGTGCGGCTGAACTTTTCGCACGGCACGGCGCAAGACCACATCGACCGCGCCACGCTGGTGCGCGATGTGGCGCGGGCCGCAGGCAAGGAAGTCGCCATCATGGCCGACTTGCAAGGCCCAAAAATTCGAGTTGGCAAATTCGAAGGCGGCAAGACGATGCTCGAGGTAGGTCAAGCATTCGTGCTCGACGGCGGCTCGTCTGAACTGGGTACAAACGAGCGCGTGGGCCTGGACTACAAGGAACTGCCGCGCGATGTGAAACCCGGCGACACTTTGCTGTTGAACGACGGCTTGCTGGAGTTGACAGTCACCTCCGTGCGCGGAGAGCAAGTTCACACCACGGTGGTGGTGGGCGGTGAGCTCAGCAACAACAAGGGCATCAACAAAGCCGGTGGCGGCCTCACGGCTCCTGCGCTCACGTCGAAAGACATGGAAGACATCAAGACGGCGATGAGCTTTCAGTGCGAGTACTTGGCAGTGAGTTTTCCGAAAAACGCCACCGACATGGAAATGGCGCGTCAACTGGCCAACGTGGCCGGTGAGCCTTGGAAACACAAGCCCGCACTCATCGCCAAAATCGAGCGCAGCGAGGCGATACCGGCGCTGGAAAGCATCCTCAAAGCCAGCGACGGCATCATGGTGGCGCGCGGTGATTTGGCGGTGGAAGTGGGCGCGGCCACGGTGCCTGCGCTGCAAAAACGCATGATCAAAATGGCGCGCGAAATGGACCGCATCGTCATCACCGCCACGCAAATGATGGAGTCGATGATCGTCAACCCGGTGCCCACGCGCGCCGAGGTAAGCGACGTGGCCAACGCCGTGCTCGATGGCACCGATGCCGTGATGCTCAGCGCCGAAACGGCGGCCGGCAAGTACCCCGTCGAAACAGTGCAAATGATGTCCACCATTTGCTTGGAAGCCGAACGCGCCGAGGAAATTTCGCTCGACGCCAGCTTCACCAACAAAACATTCGGCCGCATCGACCAGTCCATCGCCATGGCGGCGCTGTTCACTGCGCATCACTTGGGTTGCAAGGCGATCTTGGCGTTGACGGAGTCGGGCTCGTCGGCGCTGTGGATGAGCCGCCACAAAATACACGTGCCTATTTACGGCCTGACTTCCAGAGTGTTCAGCCAGCGCAAGATGACGCTGTACCGCAATGTGCGTCCGCTGCTGATGCCCGCTTTCACTGACCGCGACGAAGCGTTGAATCACGCCGAGGCGTTGCTGATCGAGCGCGGCGTGCTCAAGCCGGGCGACACCTACGCCATCACCTGCGGCGAGCCCATGGGCTACC
>JANPNT010000713.1:0-9524 GCA_031427655.1 Burkholderiales bacterium | reverse complement strand
CCGCCGCCGTAAGGGCGGTCGTCGATGCGGCGGTAGGTGCTGTCGGCGAAGTCGCGCAACTGCCACAACTTCACATCGACTTGGCCCGATTCAAAGGCGCGCCGCGTGATGCCGTGCACCAGGTGGGGCGCAAACAATTCGGGGAAGATGGTGATGACGTCGAATCGCATGACGGTAGCGGTCTCAGTAATCGAGACCCCAATCGACAGTGATCAGGCGTTGCGCCAAGCTCACATCGTCAACGTATTGCGACACGAATGGAATCAGGCGCTGCGCGCTTTCATCCGAAGCGTCGGCACCGGCAGGAACAATGCGCAGCACGCTGTGCGGACCAGTGTCAATCAATCCAATCACGGCACCCAGCGCCACGCCTTCGCGGTTCACCACGTTCAGGCCAATCAGATCAACCCAATAAAACTCGTCGGTGCTGGCTTTAGGGAAATTGGCTCGGGCGACAAAAATTCGTGCGCCTCGAAGTGCTTCGGACGAATTGCGATCCGTTGACGATTGCGGCAACGCCACCAGCCCGTCGCCGTGGACTTTGACTTGCGTAATGTGCAGGACGGGCGGGTAAGGCGCTGTGGCGGTCAATGGCCGTTTGAAACCACCCGGCTCGGGGGCTTTCAAAAACCAGTGGTTGGCCGTGAAGATGGCTTGAGGGTCGGAGGCGAAAGTTTGCACCTTGACCCAACCTTTAACGCCCCAGGCGTCAAGGATAAAACCCACCTCGATGGCGTCTTCAGGCCAAGCCGGCACTTCTGCTTTACTGGCAGCCCCAGCGCCTGAGGACGTTGCCATCTTGTCATTGAGGGTGCTGAAATAGCGGCTTAAACAGCGGCCTTGGCTTGTGCAACCAAGCGAGCCACCGTGGGCGACAACTGGGCACCGTTGCCGGCCCAGTATTCGACGCGGTCGAAGGCCACGCGCAAGGGTTGCTCAGCACCTGAAGCGACAGGGTTGTAGAAACCCACGCGCTCAATGAACCGGCCGTCGCGGCGAGTGCGCGAGTCAGCGACGACGATGTTGTAAAAAGGAAGTTTTTTGGAAACGCCGCGAGCGAGTCGAATGACAACCATGATGTTTCCTTAAACTTGAAATCAGACTATGGATCACCGCACCAGGAGACACCTCAGGGCAAGCAGATCGCAAATGATTGGCACCGGTTCTTTAAACTCAATGCCAACCGGTAAGCTCGGATGCGTAGATACGCCAGCGCGCCGCGCCAGCCGTAACCGAAGGCCTTGATTCTAGTCTGAACCGGGTTTGCGACCTTCCCATGCTTCTTTCACATCCCAATGCCATGCCCTTACCCGCCCTGCTCCTGCGACCCAGCACCATTGCCGACCTGCCATCCATCACTTCCATCTACGGCTGGAATGTGCTGAACGGCACCGGCACCTTCGAGCTGGAAGCCCCTGACTTGGCCGAGATGACACGCCGCCGCGACGACGTGCTGAGCAAAGGCGTACCTTGGTTGGTGGCTGAGCGAAGCGGCGAGGTTTTGGGTTACGCCTACGCCAACCACTTCAGGCCGCGTCGGGCGTACCGGTTTTGCTTGGAAGACTCAATTTACCTCGCGCCCGAAGCCGTCGGCCAAGGCGTTGGCCGCTTGCTGTTGGCCGAATTGTTGGCGCAATGCGAAGCCTGCGGTGCACGGCAAATGCTGGCAGTGATCGGCGACTCCGCCAACACCGCGTCCATCGCCGTTCACCAGGCGCTGGGGTTTGAGCACACGGGCCGGTTAAAAGCAGCGGGATGGAAATTCGAGCGCTGGTTGGACGTTGTGCTGATGCAGCGCAGCCTGGGGCGAGGTGACGCGGCGGCTCCCGTGGACGCAACAGCGTGATGAAGTCCAAGACCGTGGCCACGTGGCTTGCGTTGACCGGCGGCAGCCTGGGTCTGCACCGCTTTTACTTGTACGGTGCGCGCGATGTGTGGGGCTGGGTCATCATGCTGCCAACGCTGGTGGGCGCTTACGGTCTCTACCGCATGCGCGACCTGGGGCACGACGACATGCTGGCCTGGGCGCTGATTCCACTGGTAGGTTTTGCGCTGGCCGCGAGCATGCTGACGGCTGTGATCTACGGCCTGCGCGCCGACGACAAATGGAACGCGCAATTCAACGCGTCAAAACCCAATGCCGCAGGCTGGCCGGCCATCGTTGGCGTGATGTTCGCGCTGCTCATCGGCACGGGCATTTTGATGGCCACCATCGCCTTCAGCGCGCAGCGCTACTTTGAGTACCAAGTCGAGGCCGCCCCTAAAAAGCCGTCTGTATAAAACGCCTGCGCTCTCGTCCATCCCGGCGAGAGAGGTCACGCCAAAGGTTTGACGAACTCGGCGAGTGGGCTGTAGACGCCGCGGCGAGATGCGAAGCCAGAAAGCTTCTCAATCAGTGTCGAAAAGTCGGCTTCTTGATTGGCCGGATTGAAGTGCTCGGTCGCCACGGTGAACACAGGCGCGCCGTCATAACTTGCGAAGTGATTTGCGTAAGCCGTGCAAAGTCGGGTCAGGTAGTCCTCACCGATGCTGGTTTCCATGCGAATGCCGCGCCGCTGAACACGACTGAGCAAGCTTGCAGGCGAGGCCTGCAGCCAGATTACCAAGTCGGGTTCGGGCACTTGCTGCGCGGCCTGGGTGTACATCTGCGAGTACAGCCGGTACTCGTCGTCGCTGAGGTTGAGCCGGGCAAAAAGTGAGTCTTTGGCAAATACAAAATCGCTGACGATAACCGGCGAAAACATGCCAGGTTGCGCCATGCCTTGCACCTGCTTGAGTCGCTGAAACAAGAAGCTCAGTTGAGTTTGAAACGCGTAGCCAGGTTGGTCGGCATAGAAGCGTTCGAGGAAGGGGTTTTCGTCGGGCGTCTCCATCATCAGCTCGGCATTCAGGTGCGCGCCCAAGCGCCGCGCCAGCGAGCTCTTGCCCACGCCGATCACGCCTTCGATGGCGATGTGTCTGAGAGCGTCGAGTTGCATGGTTTCGCCTTCGACTTCAAGTGGAAGCAAAAACAGAGTTCGGCGGCAGTTTTATCGACGCAAACGCGCTGCCGTTCAAGCAGTCACCTCGATGCGCTGGTTCATGACTGCAGGAAGTAAATCACTGAGCCTGCCACGCGCTGGAATGAGCAACTCCGGTGCTAATTCATGCAAAGGCAACAGCACGAAGGCGCGCTCATGCAGGCGTGGGTGTGGGACGGTCAGGTCGTCTGTGGCAATGAGGTAGTCGGCGTAAAGCAACAAGTCCAGGTCGAGCGTGCGCGGCGCATTGCGGTACGGTCGCTCGCGACCGTGGGTTTGCTCGATTTGTTGAAGCTCGCGCAGCAAAACGTCGGCCGACAATCTCGTTTCAAGTTCCACCACGGCATTCAAATAATCGGGGCCTTGCGCATCGATGGGCGCGCTGCGGTAGGTTTTCGAGCGTGCCAAGAACCGCGTTTGCGCAAGTGTCGTCAAGGCCCAGACTGCCTCATCCAGGGTGGCTGCGGAATTGCCCAAATTGGCACCCAAACCGATAAAGGCACGCACCGCTTACTCCTCCCGCAAAGCTAATTGGACGCGCCGCCAGCAGCGTCCACCGGCTCGCCGCCAGCAAGCGCTCCTGAAGGTTTGCGACGGCGGCGGCGGCGCTTTCTCAACGGATCTGCGCCAACGGCGCCGCCCAAGTTTTCCGTGGGCGAAGCTTCGCCGCCGTCGTCGTCAGCGTCAGCGCTTTCCGCTGCGGCTGAACGCGCTTTGGGCGCTTGGTTACGCCGCTTGGTATCAGCCTGTTTGGCCGCTTCCATCAAGTTCTCGCGTTCGGCCTCGGTGCCCAGCGAAAAAGCTTCCCACCAAGTGCCCAGCTCAGCATCGAGCTCGCCAACCTCAGCGCGCAAACGAAGAAAGTCGAAACCCGCACGAAAGCGCGGCTGCTCAATCAAGGTGAAAGGGCCGTTGCCCGAGCGACGCTCCAGGCGCGGTTGCATCAACCAAATGTCGCGCATGTCGGCGGCCAACTTGCCGCGGCCAGAAATGTCGCCGATGCGCGCGTCAAACACCGCGTCCACCGCTTGTTGCAGTGCCGGAATGGGCGCTTCACCACGCGCTTTGAGTTGACGCCAACCGTCCAACACGTCGTGCCACAGCATGCAGGCCAGCATGAAGCTCGGGGCCACGGGCTTGCCTTCGTCGACGCGGCGGTCGGTGTCAGCCAGCGCGAGGTTGACAAACTTTTCGCGGCCATCGTCGGGCTTGGCGTCGTTCATCAGCACGTCCAGCACTGGAAACACGCCGTGCTGCAAACCTTGTTTGCGCAGCTCGGCCAAGCTGGCCAGCGAGTGACCGGTTTGGAGCAGCTTGATCATTTCGTCGAACAAGCGCGACGGCGGCACGTTGTCGAGAAGTGCGGCCATGGTGCGTATCGGCGCGCGCGTTTTGGGTTCGATCTCAAAGCCCAACTTCGCCGCGAAGCGCACCGCACGAATGATGCGCACCGGGTCTTCGCGGTAACGCACCTCAGGATCACCAATCATGCGCAGCAACTTCTTTTTCGCGTCTTTCAAACCGCCGTGGTAATCGACCACGATTTCAGACTGCGGGTTGTAGTACATGGCGTTGACAGTGAAGTCGCGCCGCGCCGCGTCTTCAATTTGCGGGCCCCAAACGTTGTCGCGAAGCACGCGACCGTCGGCGTCGACCACGTGCCCGGTCGTCGCCGCGTGTCGCCCGCCGCCTTCCTTGCGCATGGTCTTTTCGTTCCCGACCACCTGCTCGGCTGCAGCAGCGTCCATCACCGCGCGAAAGGTGGACACCTCAATCACTTCGCTCAACCCGCGGTCTTGGCGGCCTCGGCCAAACACCACGTGGACGATGCGAAAGCGCCGACCGATGATGAAGGCGCGACGGAACAAACCTTTCACTTGTTCGGGTGTGGCGTTGGTGGCCACATCGAAATCTTTGGGTCGCAGGCCGAGCAGCAAGTCGCGCACTGCGCCGCCAACGATGTAGGCCTCGAAGCCGCCGTCGTTCAGCGTTTGCACGACCTTCACGGCGCGGTCGTCTACCAGAGACACGTCGATGCCGTGCTCGGCTTTGCCCACCTCAACTCGGTTGCCGAGCGAGCTGGTGCCACCACTGGCCGCGGCCTCCGCCTGCGTTTTAGGTTTGGCCGGTTTGCCCATCAACTTGTCTAAAAACTTTTTGATCATGTGAACAATTTCAGAATGCGCCACTGGCGTTCGCGGGCAAGGGTTTCCAAAGCGGCGGAGGGATTGGTGGCGACCGGGTCGGTGGCCACTTCCAACAGCGGCAGGTCGTTGAGAGAGTCGCTGTAAACGCTGATGCGGCTGAAATCTTGCAATTTCGCACCTCGCCCGGCCAACCACTGCTTGACCCGCAACACTTTGCCCTCGCGGTAGCTCGGGGTTCCCTCGGTCCCGCCAGTAATGTTACCGCCCGCATCCCGCTGCAACCGAACGGCCAGCAAATGCGCAATGCCAAAGGCCGCGGCGATGGGCGCGGTGACGAAATCGTTGGTGGCGGTGACCAGCGCTACCAGGTCACCTTGGGCTTGATGCGTTTCCACCAAGGCCCGCGCTTGGGGCGTGATCTGCGGTGTGATGACTTGGGCCATGAATTGCGCCTGCGCAGCGCTCAGCTCGGCGGCGCTGCGAGCGCGCAAGGGCGTTGAGGCAAAGGCGACGTAGTCGTGAATATTGAGCTGCCCGGCTTGGTACTGAGCAAAGAACTCGTCGTTACGGCGCCGAAATTCAGACTCGTCCACCCAACCCAAACCGACCATGAAGCCGCCCCAGGCGTGGTCGCTGTCCAAAGGCAGCAAGGTGTCGTCCAGGTCGAACAGGCAGAGGTTGCGGATCATGTGGTGGCAGATGAAGGCGGAGTCGATTCAAGCAACATCTGCTTGAGTGCAGGCAAGGTGATGGCACGTTTGTGAACCCAGGCAAATTCGTCCAAGCGCTCGAACAAACCCATCAGGCTTTTCAAGTCACGCTTGAAGCGAGTGAGCAAATAGTCCATGACTTCATCAGACAAAAACAGGCCACGGCGATCGGCTTCACGGCGCAGCGCGGCGCGGGTTTCGGCCTCGTTGAGCGCTTGCAGGGCCAGCACCAAACCCCAACTCAGGCGGGTGCGCAGGTCGTCGCGCAGTGGCAAGTCAACCGGCGGCAAGCGGCCTGCTGCCAACAGCGCCGTGCCGTGGCTGGCTGCTTCTACAAACAACGCGAACGCCGCCTGCTGTTGATCGGCATTGAAGGTTTGGCAGTCGTCAAGCACCAACACGGACCAGCTCTCGTCATGGGCCCAGGGCAAAGGCGAGGACGTGTCAAACCAGCCGACGCGCGCACCGCGCAATTGTTGCTGTTGCACCTGCGCTTTCAGCAAATGGGTTTTGCCGCTGCCACTGGGGCCCCATAAGTAGAAGGGCGTGGTGCTGGGCAGGTGGGCGCGAAACTGCTCCACCGTCAAGCGGTTGCTGCCGTTGATGAAAGACTCAAAGCTGCGTTCAATGTCGAAGGCAATCGCCAACGGAATTTGCTTCATGCGCCGGGACGTCAGGCTTGGCACACGGGGCTGGCCAAGTAGCTGGCCTGCGCCCTGCTCACCAACACCGCCAGTACACGCCTCTCGCGGTAGCCGGCGAGCCGCTTTACCGCTGGGTGCAAAGCGCAGGCCAGAACAGGGCCGATTAAAAACAGCGTGAGCACCGGAGCGAGCAGCCAGACCAAGCCAAAAGCCGCCGCTGCGATCAGCAGCCAAGTCACTGTGCTGCGTTGAGTAAGGGATAAATTCATCATCATAGGAAGCCGCTAACAGTGCGCGACGCCGCGGGAGTTTGACACCGGCGCAAGGCGCCACAGTACCAAGGCTGGCTCAACGCAAACGCGGCCTGCTCGCCTGCCGCAACTCACCGGCGCGGCGCTGGATGGCCACGCGGTCTGCGGTGGCCGAGCCGTGTTCCAAATAGGCTTCCAAATCGGCCAGCGCTTCGGTGAAGCGTGACAGTTCTGCCAGCGTCAAACCGCGGTCGCGGCGCTCCTCCCAGACTGCGGGCAGCAGCACCACCAAACGCTGCTGAACCGCCAACAAGCGCGGCCAGTCTTGTGCGCTGCGGTAGATTTCTTTCAAGTTGCGCAACAAGCGCGCCAGCACTTCGCGCGCCTGCGCAGTTTGCAGGTAAAGCCCCAACGGCGCTTCGAAATCGGGGTGCGCGCCGGGCCGTCGGCGATAAGGTTGAAGCATGTCTTCCAAGTCGTCGCGGCCGAGCGACTGCCCTGTGAAGGGGTTGATGACAACCTCCCCAAACCGATCACCGGCCGGCATCTTGAGCTTCACCAAAAAATGACCTGGAAATGCGACGCCCCGAGCGTGTAAACCGATGTGTTTGGCAAGCTCGATGTAGACCAAGGCCAAGGTGATGGGTATGCCGCGCCTGGTTTTCAGCACGTTGTGCAGGAAGCTGTTTTGCGGGTCGTAGTAGTCGTTGACGTTGCCGGCAAAACCCATTTCCTGAAAGAAGTAGTTGCCCAACATGCGCAGGCGCTGCACCGGCGCGGCATCGACTGGGATGCGCCGCTTGAGTCGCTCTGCCATCGCGTCAATATCGGTGAGCACGGCTTGGGTATCGACCGCAGGGAACTCGTCTTGCGCGATCGAGGCAGCCGCTTCGATCAGCAGCAAGTTGTCGTCGTCGGCCACCAAAGCCGCGAAGTAACTCAGCGGCGTGGGTGCGTTGAAACGAATGGGGTCAGCCATGAACGCAGTTTAGCCGCGCCGCATGAACTGGCGCGGGCGAATGCCGAACAAAGTGAGCGTGCCGAAATAGACAAGGGCCGCCCCGCCCAGGTACAGCACCAGCCAGCCTATGCGCTGAGCCTGATGTTCAACCAAGCCAACCCAGTTGATGGTGCGCTGGCCCCAAAACAGCAAGCCGCCAAGCAAGCACGTGGCTACCAGCACCTTCATGAAAAACATGAGCCAGCCAGGCTCCGGTTGATAAGCCCCGGCGCGGCGCAAGCCAATGAACAACCACAGTGCGTTGATGAGCGCGCCCACGCTGATGGACAGCGCCAAGCCGACGTGGCCCAAAAATGGCACGAACAACAAGTTCAGCAGCTGAGTGAGGATGAGCACGGCAACCGCAATCTTGACCGGCGTACGCGTGTCTTGGCGCGCATAAAAACCAGGCGCCAACACCTTGACGCCAATCAATCCCATCAGGCCGATGCCGTAGCCGATCAGCGCCGACGAGGTTTGGGCCACGTCTGCGGACGTGAAAGCACCGCGCTGAAACAACACGGCGACCAAAGCGTGGGGGAACACCACCAAGGCCACGCAACAAGGCAGAGCCAACAGCAGCACCAAGCGCAAGCCCCAATCCAACAAACCGGAATACGCCACCGCGTCGTTGCGGCCGTTGGCGGCGGACAACTGCGGAATCAGCACAACGCCCAAAGCGACACCCAGCAGCCCAGTCGGGAACTCCATCAAGCGGCTGGCCCAATCCAACCACGACACCGCACCCACGCCTTGGTGCGACGCGATTTGGGTGTTGATAAGCACCGAAATTTGCGCCACCGACACACCCACCAAGGCCGGAGCCATTTGGCGCAACACGCGGCCCACGCCCGGGTGCGACCACGCGGTTCTGATCGCCCCGGGCAGCACAGAAATCGACGGCATTGCGCCGATTTTTTTCAACGCGGGGATTTGGATCCCGAGTTGCAGCAAGCCGCCCAACATCACGCCAGCCGCCTGCGCATACATCGGCTCGATACCCCAGCGCTTGAACGTCGGCCCTAAAAAGACAGCGGCCGCGATCATCGCGAGGTTCAGCAACACTGGCGTGGCAGCGGGCACCATAAAACGCTTCCAGGTGTTCAAAATCCCGGCAGATAAAGACACCAGCGAAATCAAACCGATGTACGGAAACATCAACTGCGTGAGCACGACCGCGCCGTTGAACTGCTGCAAACCCGAAGCCATCAACCAAACAATGACTGGCGCTGCCAACACGCCCAAGATGCAGGTCAGCACCAAAATCCAGAACAAGATGGTGGACACGGCGTTGATGAGCTTTTGAGTGGGCTCGTCACCCTCGCGCGCCCTCGTTTCCGACAAGATGGGCACGAACGCCGTCGCGAACGCACCTTCGCCAAACAGGCGACGCAGAAAGTTGGGGATGCGAAACGCCACGTTGAAGGCGTCCATCCAAGCACCCGCACCAAAGGCTTGGGCAACGACGACGTCCCGCGCCAAGCCCGAAATGCGCGAAACCAGCGTGAGCAAAGAAATGGTGGACGCGGCCCGCAGCAGATTCATGGATGACAGGGTGGCAGCATCTGGGTGAATTCAACGCCAAGCGGCGCTGATCAAAAAATTATAGGTCTATGCTGCATATCGAGTGAGCAGTTGCGGGGCTGCGGCAAACGACCTGCTACACTCCTGGGCTTAATTACACACAATCTGACTACAGTATGGCAACCACCGCAAAAGCCAAGAAAAAAACAGTCCGCATCGCTTCGGGCC
>JANPNT010000712.1:0-5528 GCA_031427655.1 Burkholderiales bacterium | reverse complement strand
CGGCAATCTCTCGGATGATTCGATTTTCCTTTTTTTCTGCCGTTGTGAACGCAATGTCAGCAGGGAACTCTTTTTGCTGTGTATCTCCGGAACTCAAACTGGCTTAGTTGCTTTGGATAAAGCTGACCATCATGCCGCTCTCGTCGGCCGCCGTGAGATAGATGGTGCCGCCCTTCACAGGGTTGCCCGCGCCGAAGTTTTGGGCGCGCTTTCGGTCGATGAGCTTGGCGCGTGATGCAAGGTAGCCGTCGTCCAACATCTGGGCAGGCGTGACCGCCATGGACGCGCCTTCAGAGACGTAACGGTACACATCGGCAAAGGCCAATTTCATGGCTTCAATTTGCAGGTGCTGGCTGTCTACGCCGTCCAGCGGCAGGCTGGCGATGTCAAAGTTTTGCAAGATGCCCAAGGCGATTTGCGCCGCGATGCCCTGCCCGTTCGGCGGAATTTCATGCAGCGTGTGGCCTCGGTAGTTTTTAGCCAGCGGCGTGACCCATTCGGGGCGGTAAGCAGCGAAGTCGGCGGCCGTCATGGCACCGCCGTTGTCACGCGCATGCGCTGCTGCGGCAGCGGCAATTTCGCCCTGATAAAACGCCGCGCCTTTCGTTTGCGCAATCAAACGCAGCGACTTCGCAGCCGCCGCAAATTGAAACAACTCGCCCACATTCGGCGCGCGGCCGTGCGGCATGAATGCCTGCGCAAAGCCGGGCAGCTCACACAGGATGGGCGCGGCCGCAGACCACTTCTGCTGCACCACCACCGGCACGCTGTAGCCGCGCTCGGCGATCTCGATGGCACCTTGCAGCAGGTCGGCAAAAGGCAGTTTGCCGAAGCGTTCGCTCAAGGCCACCCAACCGGCCACAGCACCGGGCACGGTGGCGCTGTCCCAACCGCGCAGGGGCAGGTTGGTGGCGTCAGCGCCGTACTTGCGCTTGAAGTAGTCGGGCGTCCACGCCGCCGGCGCGCAGCCCGACGCATTCAGGCCGTGCAGCTGATGGCCGTCCCACAAAATGCAAAACGCGTCCGACCCCAAGCCGTTGCTGACCGGCTCAACAACGGTCATGGCGGCTGCGGTGGCAATGGCCGCATCGACCGCGTTGCCGCCGTTTTGCAGCATGCGCAAACCGGCCTGCGCGGCCAACGGGTGCGAGGTGCTCACCACGTTGCGGCCAAACACCGGCAGGCGTTGGCTGGTGTAGCCGTGGGTGTAGTTGAAGTGGTTGGGACTCATGTGAAGGAACTCCTGAAATTTTAAAAACTCAGTTGATTTTGACCGGACGTGACCACCGTGTCGTCAACTCAATTTCGTGACGGCGGGCTCGAAGAACGCTTCCAAATGCGCCAGCGTGTCGGCCTCGTGAATCGGCTTGTCGGCGCGTATGCGCAGCATGCGCGGAAAGCGCACCGCGATGCCGCTTTTGTGGCGTGGGCTGCGGTTGATGCCTTCAAAACCCAGCTCGAACACCATGCTCGGCTTGACGCTGCGCACGGGGCCAAACTTCTCCAAAGTGGTGGCGCGTATGACGCGGTCCACGCCTTTGAATTCCTCGTCGGTCAAGCCTGAATAAGCTTTCGCAAACGCCACCAGTTGCAGCGCGCCAGGAACAGCCGGTTGGCGCGCGGCGATGGCGTCAATCACGGCTTGCGCTTCCACAGCGTCCACCGGCGCGCGGCTCCACACCGCGAAGGTGTAGTCGGTGTAAACGCTGGCGCGGCGACCGTGTCCGGTTTGGGCGTAGATGAGCACAGCGTCTACCGTGAGCGGCTCGGTTTTCCACTTCCACCAGGTGCCGTCACGCTTGGTGCGGCCTTGGCCGTAGCGCGCGGCTGCGTGCTTGAGCATGAAGCCTTCCACGCCTCGGGCGCGGGCCTCTTCGCGCAGCAGGGCCAGCTCGGCCCAGGTGCTGCGAACTTGCACGGGCGACAAGGCAATTTGGTGCTCGGCCGCCAATGTTTCCAACGCGCTGCGGCGCTGGGCTTGAGGCCAGTCGCGAACATCCGCGGCGTCTTGTTCCAAGAGGTCGTAGGCCATGAAAGTCACAGGCACTTCAACGAGTATTTTTTTGGTAAGTGTTTTTCGGCCTATGCGTTGTTGAAGCAGCGCAAAGGGCGCGGGCGCATCGTCTTTCCACACCAAAATTTCGCCGTCCAGCACCGTGCCATCGGGCAAGCTTTGCATCTGCGCCACCACTTCAGGAAAGCGGTCGGTGACGAGTTCTTCACCACGCGACCAAATCCAGACGCGGCTCGCCCGGCGCACCACTTGCGCGCGGATGCCGTCGTATTTCCATTCCACCAACCACTGGCCCACGGGCCCCAGCGTGGCGTCGAACTGGGCGGCGGTGCCTTCAACCGGATGCGCCAGAAAAAACGGATATGGCTGGCCGGAATCGGCTGGTGTGAGCGCGTCGGTCGCGATCAAACGCAGATAGTTTTCGGCGCTCGGCACCACTGATTTGTCGGTGTAGCCCATCATGCGCTGAGCCACCACTTTGGCGTCCACGCCCGAGAGTTCGGCCAAGGCACGCTGCACCAACAGTTTGCTCACGCCCACCCGAAACCCGCCGCCAATCAGCTTGGTGAGGATGAAGCGTTCTGCGGCTTCCAACTCGTCCCAATAGGCCAACACGCGCTGCGCTTGTTCGGCGGGCTCAGCACCGCGCAGCGTGAGCAACCGCTGTTCAATCCACAACGACAAACTCAAGTCGCTGCGGGTGCTGGGGGCGGGCAGCACATGGGCAATGGTTTCAGCCAAATCGCCGACGGCTTGGTAGCTTTCTTCGAACAGCCATTCTGGCAAGTCAGCGCGCTGGCAAGCCAACTGGCGCAGCGTGCCGGTGGGCACGACTTGGCGCGGCTTGCCGCCCGCTAAAAAGTAGCTGGCCCAAGCAGCGTCCACTGGCGCGGCGGCTGAGAAATACTGCTTCAGCGCATCGACCTTGGCCAAGGTGGCCGTGCTGCTGTCAAGCTGGGCAAAGAGCGCGGTGAAGGCTTTCATGAGCGCACGTCGCGCTGACTCAAAAGCTCAGTCCAGCCCACCGGTAGAGGTGCGCACGAACTGGCAAAACACCGAGTCACCGCCCTCATAGCTGACGCTGATCGACGCCATCAGCACGCGTTCTTCCGACTTGGCAAACGCGCCAAGCTCGCGGTACTGATAAGCCTCTAGCCGCTTCTCGGCCAGCATGACGATGTGGGCCACCAAGGCCCAGTCGATGTTGGTGTTGGCCAGCCACAAGCGCGCATTCAATGGCACCTCTGCCAACAGACCGCGCACTGCGGTGATGGCATCGGGCGTGATGATCATCGCGTGAGTTGGCAGGCGCGACAAAAACGGCCCGGTGGCGTCGGCAGGCTTCCACAGCGCCGCTAAAAAATGAGGCGGTTGGGCTTCCAACTCGGCGCTGTTCCGCGAGGGCACCAAGGTGACTGCACCAAAGGCTCGGCGCACCCCGCCCACCCAGTCGTCCGGGCGGTGGACGTGGGACAAACGGTGTGCAACCTCTTCGAGTTGCTGGGAATCATGTTGCAGGTTCAAGAGGACAACTTTCACGCTTGGCTTTTGCGGGCATTACGCACCAGGACTTGATTTGCGCAGCCAGACTGCAAGCTTCGCATGGAACGGATGATTTATGCCGTTGTCGGTCTCACGCAGCAAACAACGGCCACGAAATTTGCTCAATTTTTTGGTGCAGAAACCACAACCACCTCGCCGTCATTCGGCGGTTGGACTTGCGCTTCCTCTGCTTGATCGCCGTACTCGGTTTTGAACGATGCCGCCTGCAAGCCTTGCGACTGCAGCCAACGCACCATCACGGCTTCATAGCCGTGAGTGACGATGACACGTTCGGCCCCGGTGGCGCGAATCGCGCGCTGCAAGCCGGGCCAGTCGGCGTGGTCGCTCAACACAAAACCACGGTCCACGCCGCGGCGACGGCGCCCACCTCGCAGTTGCATCCAACCGCTGGCAAAGGCGTCACTGGCAGGGGCGCCGGGTGCGTCAAAACGCTTGGCCCAGGCACTGCCTTGCACGGCAGGCGGGGCAATGGCCAACGCACGTCTGAGCACCGATTTGTCGGTAATGTCTGAGACAAGTTGCGTGGCTGGCAGACCCACTCCGGCGTCGCGGTAAGCGCGGTTCAGCGGCTCGACCGCCGCGTGAACCACGATGGGGCCGATGCTGGGGTCAACGCCCGCCAAGATGCGCTGCGCTTTGCCAAAGCTGTAGCCAAGCAGCAAGCTGGCACGGCCTGCCTCGGCGTTGGCACGCCACCATTGGTTGATGTCGTTGTAGATCTCGCGCTGAGGCTGCCAGCGGTAAATCGGCAAACCAAAGGTGCTCTCGGTGATGAAGCACTCGCAGCGCACCGGCTCAAAGGCATCGCAGGTGAGGTTGTCCTCGCGGTGGTCTTTGTCATGCGCCGTGAGGAAGTAATCGCCCGACGCCACCCACACGCGGCCGCCATGTTCCACCCGCACCTGCGCCGAACCGAGCACATGGCCCGCAGGGTGCAAGCTCACACGCACCCCAAAGTGGTCGATGACTTCGCCGTATTTCAAGGTCTGCAAATTCACCGCACCCAAGCGCGCGCGCATCACGCCTTCGCTGGGAACGCTGGCCAAGTAATGGCCGTGCCCGGTGCGTGAATGGTCGGCGTGCGCGTGGGTGATGACAGCGCGGTCTACGGGTCGCCATGGGTCGATGTAGAAATCGCCGGGCGGGCAGTACAGGCCTTGAGGACGAAGGACGATCAGGTCATCCATGACGAGGGAAGATCAAATCATCCATGACGAAGGACGATCAAGTCATCCATTTCAGTACTTTCCTGTGGCGCCAGCCAATCGTAAATACACGTGCGCACACCAGGCCACCAGGCCGCGCCGCAGCGCGCCCACCACACCGGGGCGGTAGATTTGCGCGGGGTCAATTTCGGTTGAGGCTGCCACGGCGTTGTCGAACTGCGCTGCCAGTTCAAGCGCGAAGCTTTTATCGCGCACCACCATGTTGGCCTCCAGGTTCAGCAGCAGCGACAAAGGGTCGATGTTGGAACTGCCCACAGTGGCCCAATCGTCGTCAACCACGCCCACTTTGGCGTGCAAAAACGCGGGTGTGTATTCGTAGATGCGAACGCCATGACCGAGCAGTTCGTCGTACAGCGCGCGCGCTGCCAAACCTGCCATGCGGTAGTCCAACTTGCCTTGCAACAGCAACCGAACCTTCACGCCGCGCTGCGCGGCTTCCACCAAGGCGCGGCGGAACGAACGGCCGGGGTAAAAGTAGGCCGAAATCAAATCGACCCGTGTGCGCGAGTGACGTATTGCGTCGATGTAGCTGCGCTCGATGGTGCGGCGCTGACGCACGTTGTCACGCAGCAAAAAGGCGGCCTGCATGGGTTGCATGTCTGACACCGCTGTGCCAGTGCCGTCGGGCTCTTGAGTCATCCGCAAACGACGGTTGAAGCGCTTGGCGTTGGCCAGAGGCTGGCCATGGATGGAAATCGACACCACCTCTTGCTTGATGTGACGCC
>JANPNT010000711.1:0-11181 GCA_031427655.1 Burkholderiales bacterium | reverse complement strand
AGGCATGCCGCCAGCGTTCAATCTGAGCCAGGATCAAACTCTTCAGTTCGATCTTGATAAATTACTCAAAGAATTGATAGAAACTTCACTTGCATGAACTTCTATTTTCAGTGAGCGTTTAAGGTCCATGAGACCTCGACTTTCCAGGCTTCCCCGGATTGTCTTGGCACTCGCCTTTAAACGCCCACACTTATCGGCTGTTAGTTTTTAAAGAGCTGCAACTTTCGTCGCGTCGTCTGATTCAATTTCTTGTTTCAACCGAGAGAGCGATTCTGACATGATTTTATCAACCTTGTCAAACGCCGGGTTTCTTAACCCGCTTCTCTGTTTGCCTTGAGCTTCGCGGTGCTTATTGCCTTTCGCGTCGCTCGCTTTTTGCAGCGAAGAGAGCGAATGTAGCACTTTTTTTTCGAGCGCTAGCAAATCCTGAAAACAACTCGAATCTATCGGGCCGAGGAGTTCAGGCTTCCAGTTCGATGCGAGTCTGCGCTTTCATTGCCACAGCGCAAGCCGCTTGAGGGTCGTCTGCGCTCAGCACGCTCGCCAAGCGTGCGGCCCCTCGCGACGCGTCGGCGCGCAGGATGCGCTGCTTGACTGCGAGGAGTTGCGAGGGATGCATAGAAAAGCTTCGCAAGCCCATGGCCAGCAGGAGTTCGGTGAAGCTGGGGTCGCCCGCCATTTCGCCGCACACCGAGATCTCTTTGCCCGCTGTGCCCGCCTGCGCGATGGCGCTGGCAATAAGGTGCAACACCGCCGGGTGCCAGGGGTCGTAGAGGTGCGACACCGACTCATCGGCACGGTCGATCGCCAGTGTGTACTGGATGAGGTCGTTGGTGCCTATGGAAGCGAAGTCAAACAGTCGCAGCAAGCTGGGCAATACCAATGCTGCGGCGGGCACCTCCACCATGGCACCTACCTCGACTTCGGCGAAGTTGCGTCCGGCTTCGCGCAGCTGTTGTTTGGCCCGAGCCAATGTTTCCAAAACCATGCGCGCTTCGGACAGGTGCGCCACCATGGGGATAAGCAGTTTGACTTTGCCAAACGCGCTAGCCCGCAAAATGGCGCGAAGTTGCTGGCGAAACATGCCGGGCTCGGACAGGCTCCACCGTATCGCGCGCAGGCCCAGGGCAGGATTCAAAGCGTGCTCGTGGCGCAGGTCGTTCACCGACATGCGCTCCAGCGGTTTGTCGGCACCGATGTCTACCGTGCGTATGGTGACGGGCATGCCCTTCATGGCCACGACGGCCGCTTTGTACGCTTCAAATTGCTCGTCTTCGCCGGGCAACTCGCCGCCTCGGTTCATGAACAAAAACTCGCTTCGAAACAAGCCGACGCCCATGGCTCCGGCTTGCAGGGCGGCAAGCGCATCGCTGGGCAACTCAATGTTGGCCAAAAGTTCGATGCGTTCGCCGTCCAGGGTGATGGCGGGGGTGTGCCTGAGCCTAGACAAGCGCGCGCGTTCCAGCTCGCTTTGCCGCTGGCGAAACCGATACTCCTCGAGCAAGATGGTCGAAGGGCTGACGATGACGATGCCCGCATCGCCGTCGATCACAAGCCAATCGTCTTGTCGAATGATGCGGCTGGCCTCGCGCGCACCAACCACGGCAGGGATGTCCAAACTGCGCGCAACGATGGCGGTGTGCGATGTCTTGCCGCCAACGTCGGTGATGAAGCCGGTGAACACGCTGCGTTTGAACTGCATCATGTCGGCAGGCGCGATATCGTTGGCGACCAAGATGAGCGGGTCTTCGCCGTCGGCACTTGAGCTCTGCGCGACGACCGCGCCGCTTGCACCTCGCGCCATCACGCGCAACAAGCGCTCAACCACTTGTTCCAGGTCGGCCTTGCGCTCGCGCAGGTATTCGTCTTCCATTTCGTCGAATTGACGCGCCAGCACTTCAAGCTGCGCCGACAGCGCCCACTCAGCGTTGTAGTGACGGTCGCGTATCCAGGTTTTGGTAGCACCGATCAGGGATTCATCGTGGATGAGCAGTAGGTGCACGTCCAGCAGCGCCGACAACTCGCCTGGCGCATCGGTCGGAAGGTCGCGCTGCAGGGTCGTCAGCTCAGCGGCGACCTCATCTCTGGCGATGCGCAGGCGACTGATCTCGTTTTCAACCTGAGTGTCGGCAATGAAGTAGTGCGCCACATCAACCCTGCTAGACGCGACCAAGACCGCTCGGCCGATGGCCACTCCGCGCGACACCGCCAGCCCAAACAATTGAATGCTCATAGCCGAGATCGTAGCAGCGCGACTGCGTCCGACGCCGCGCATTTGTTACTCCTAAACCCCGCCCACCGCGGCACCGTTTTCGTCACGAAGCGGTCATCGCAGCTTCATCCGGGTGTCACTCAAGGGGGTCACTATCTGTCAGGCTTCAAAGGAGAAATTCATGCGCGAACTGCCTTCACCGTTCATGCCGCTGGCGGATCTGAGAGCGCGTCCTGCGCCTTGGGGGTCGCTTCATCCGAGCTCCATCGACACTCTGCGGTCCATGGAACCACGCACTCAAGCGATGGCTTTTGTGGTCACTTGGGCTCGCGACGAGGAAGACATCCGCCAAGCCCAAGCGCTGAGGTATCAAATTTTCGCGGTCGAAATGGGTGCGCATCTGACTGCCACAACGCGTGGTGCCGCAAAGCTTGACATCGATCTGTTTGATCCCTACTGCGAACATTTGCTGGTGCGCGCACAAACCGCTGACGACGCACCCGGGGCGGGACCTGTCATTGGCACTTATCGGGTGCTGACGCCTGCGGCCGCCATGCGCGTTGGGGGGCTGTACGCCGAGACGGAGTTCGACCTGACACGCCTGCGCCCATTGCGCTCAAAAATGGTGGAGCTGGGGCGCTCGTGCATCCATCCGGATTGGCGCAGCGGCGGCGTCATCATGGCGCTGTGGGGAGCCTTGGGCGAATTCATGACCCGCAACCGGCTTGACACGATGGTGGGCTGCGCCAGCGTGAGCATGCGCGATGGCGGTCATGTGGCGGCCAGCTTGTGGGAGCAACTGCGAAAAACGCATCTGGCGGCGATTGAATGGCAAGTGCAACCGCGTCTGGCCTTGCCAGTTGAGGAACTGCGCCGCGACTTGGTGGTAGAAGCGCCAGCGCTCATCAAGGGCTATCTGCGCTGCGGTGCGAAGGTGCTAGGCCCACCGGCTTGGGACCCTGATTTCAACAGTGCTGATTTGCCGCTGCTGATGCGCATTGCCGACCTGCCGGCGCGCTACCGCAAACACTTTCTCGGCGGCTGAACGGGGCAGCAACGGCTCTACTGGCCTTCGCCAAATTTGTCGTCGATGAGCGCGAGGATGGCGTCCATCGCGGCGCGTTCGTCTGCGCCTTCGGTTTCGATTTCAACTTCGCTGCCCAAGCCCGCAGCCAACATCATCACGCCCATGATGCTCTTGGCGTTGACGCGGCGGGCGTTTCGAGTCATGAACACCTCGCAGGCAAAGCTGCCTGCGAGCTTGGTGAGTTTGGCCGAAGCTCGCGCATGCAGGCCTAGCTTATTGCTGATGAAGATGCTTGTTTTGATCATGTTCGCCGGGCTTGTAGGTCTGATTTTGAGGGCGAGACACTGCCACTTGCATGACGCCTTGGGTGGCACCGGACAGGGCACGCGACACCAGCATGTCCAATGATTCGGTGGCGTAACAAATGCAGCGCCACAGCATGGGCACGTTCACACCCGCAATGACTTTGACTTGGCTGGGGTCGGCGTCGCTGGCCAGCAGCTTGGCCACATTGCAGGGCGTGGCACCGAAAACATCGGTGAAGATCAAAGCCTCTGGATTGCGCACGCGCGCCAAGATGCCGCGCGCTTGCGCTTCGATTTCCTCAATGGGCATGTCAGGCGGCACATCAAACGCTTCTAAGAACTGCGCGCAGTCCGGGTAGGTGTGCTGAGCAACGGCTTTCAAAGAAGAGGCCAACGGCGCGTGGGCAATGATCAAAAGTCCGGGCATGGTCGTCGATTATGAACAGAGTGAGTTCAAGTCATCAGGGTGCGGCGTTGGCAAGGCTGTCGCGACCGCGCAAAAACCACACATAAGAAAACAAGCAGGCTATAGCCATCAACGCAAAAGCGGCTTGAAACGATGACTCGGTGCGCCAGCCTGCGGCTCTGAGTGCATCGATGACCAACCCCACGCCCCACTGCGTCACGAAAATCCCCAAAAAAATAATCAAGTTGTAGGCCGACAGCGCACGCCCGGCCAACGCATGAGGAAAGGCCTGCGCAATGGCCGGTTGCGAGAGCGACACGAATGTGCTGGCGGCGCAAAACAAAGCCCAGGCCCAGGCGGTGGCGTGCGGTCCTAGTGCGACAGCCACCACCAGCACCAGCAAGGACAGCGGCAAACCCCGCGCGATCAAGCTTTGTGCCGTCCAACCACGGGCATACAACCGTGGCACCCACACACCCCAAAGCCAAAACGACGCCAGCATGGCGAAGTTGATGCCAAACAAGCCCAGCGCGGTGTCGGCGGCGTTCAAACCACAAACTTGCGACAACCAGGGCCCGGCCCACAGCGACTGCACCGCCACCATCCCGCCGTAATGGAAAAAGCCCATGGGCGCAAACCGAATGAAGGTGGGGTGGCGGAACACCTCGGCATAGCCGCCCTGCACCGGCGCATGCGGCGCTGCGTCGGGCGCGGCATCGCTCGTTACAAAAGCAGCAATCAAGACCATGGCCAGCGCAAACATCACGGCCAGGCCAACAAACAAAGCGCGCCAACCCCACAGCGGCAGCAGCCACTGAACCGGCAAGGTGGAGGCCAGCATGCCGAGTGAGCCCGTCATCAGCATCCAAGAATTGGCGCGCATTTGCGCGGTGGCATCGAAGCTGTGACGAAAGCGAGTCATGGGCGCCATCAAGCAGGCGCACACGCCCACGCCGATCAGCGTGCGGGCGAGGGTCAAGCTGACAAAGCCGCGCGCAGAAGCGAAGGCGGCGGAGCCCAAAACCGCAAAGCTCAGGAAAAATAACAGCACCCGCTTGGGACCGAACTTGTCCAGCGCGCCGCCCAAGGGCAACTGCATGGCAGCGAAGCCAAAGAAGTAAGCACCGGCCAACAAGCCGAGGTCGCCAGCGCTCAAGCCGATTTCGGCGCTGAAATTGGGAGCCAAAGTGGCGGTGACCCCGCGCACCAAGGCCGAGAAAAAATAGGCAAATGCGAAGCAGGCGAAGACGATGACAGCGCTTCGCTTTGTCGTCGACCCAGACGCCACACGCTGCTCAGCAGGCGCAGTCATTGAGGCAATTGCAAACTGCCAAAGAAGGTGTCGGCCGCCACCGCATCCAAGCTTTTGCCGACGATGGTGGCTTGGTAGACCCGCAGACCTCGCGTGAAGACCGTGAACTGTTGGTAGACGGCACCGCCGTCTGCACCCTTGCCCTGGACGGCCCAACGCTGGGTGACGGGGTGCGGCGTCATGCCGGGAATCAACAACGGCGACAGCACCGACGCCGATCCGCCCAAATTGCCCGCGGCCGCCGCCTGCATCGCTTCTAACGCCGGGCTGACATGGGCCGCGTCGGCGAGTTGGGCATGCGACAGCGCGTAGGTCGCGTCACCGGCCGCGCAAGAATTCAGCACCATTTGCAGTTTTTCGCCGCCCAACATCAGGCTGCGGGAGAAGCGGTCGGGCTTGCAAGGGAACAGCAACTGCGCACCGCTGTCTGCGGGACGGGTTTCGCGCCAGTTCAGGGTCGGAGAGCAGGCAGACAAGACCAGCGCCACGATCGCTGCACAGGGCAGCCATCCAAATTTCACAAGGTTCATGCCCTCATTATCTCGAACGCACCACAATTCGACGATGACCTCACCCGCTGCATCGCCTTCCGCCCAAAGCCTGTCGGGCGTTCGTGTTTTGGACCTGTCGCGCGTGCTGGCCGGGCCGTGGTGTACGCAGACACTGGCCGACTTAGGCGCCGATGTGGTGAAGGTGGAGCGGCCCGTCACGGGCGACGACACGCGCGGCTGGGGTCCGCCTTTTTTGAAAGATCGCGATGGGGCTGTCACGCCAGAGGCGGCGTATTACCTGGGCACCAACCGCAACAAGCGCTCGATCACGGTGGACATCGCGCAGGCCGAAGGCCAAGCGCTGATCCGCGAGTTGGCACTGACCAGCGACGTGTTCGTGGAGAACTACAAAGTCGGCGACATGGCACGCTATGGGTTGGACGCTGCCACGCTGTGCGCCCTCAACCCGCGGCTGATTTACTGCTCCATCACGGGCTTTGGCCAAACCGGCCCTTACCGCGAGCGCGCCGGTTACGACTACGCGGTGCAGGGCATGGGCGGCCTGATGAGCGTGACCGGTGAGCGCGACGACATGCCCGGCGGTGGCCCCCAAAAAGCCGGTGTGGCGGTGGCCGATTTGTTGACCGGCATGTACGCCAGCGTGGCCATCTTGGCGGCGCTGCGCCACCGCGATCTGACTGGCCAGGGTCAAGTCATCGACATGGCCTTGCTCGACACCCAAGTCGCCATGCTGGCGAATCTGGGCGCGGCTTATTTGGCCACCGGACAAGCGCCCGGGCGCGCAGGCAACGCACACCAAAACATCGTGCCGTATCAAGTGTTTGAAGTGGCCGATGGGCATTTGATATTGGCGGTGGGCAATGACGGCCAATTCGCCAAGTTCTGCGCGGTGGCAGGCGAACCCGACTTGGCGCTGGATGCGCGCTACAGCCGCAACGCCGACCGCGTGAAGCACCGCGAGATATTGGTGCCCCTGTTGGCGAAGCTGATGAAGCAACGTGGCAGGGCCGATTGGTTGGCCGCGCTGGAGGCGGCCAAAGTGCCGTGCGGTGCCATCAACAATTTGGAGGAGGTGTTTGCCGACCCGCAAGTTCAAGCGCGCGCCATGACCGTAGCGCTGCCCCACCCGCTGACCGACACGCTGCGGCTGGTGGCCAGCCCGATGAAGCTGTCGCTGACGCCGGTGCAGTACCGAAGCGCGCCACCTCTGTTGGGGCAACACACCGACGAGGTGTTGCGCGCGTCGGGCTGGAGCGCTGAGCGTTTGGCGGACCTTCGAAATCGGCGGGTCATTTGAGCGTTGCAGCCCTCTGCCGTCAGGGAAATGAAACAAAACGTGCGGTTTTACCCCCCGGACTTGGGTGAAATGCGATCCGGCCTATGGAACTGCGGGGCTGAACGTAGAAAACTAGAAGCTTGCGGTCAGTTCCATGATTCGGCGGTTTTTGATTCCCACCTCGATTCGATGGCGAACTGGCCCGAGCCTCCCTCGGAGCCAAACAATGAATCAGAACATCCGATGAAATCACCGCAAAACACCGCCGCCGCCTTCGCTCGTGATGCGGAAGCCGACACGCCACTCAGCAAGCTGCCGCCGCTTGAAGAAAACTGGCGCGAGCTGGTGTCTGACATTGGCTCTGAAATCGCTGCGCCTTTGACATCGGCCCTGGAGCGCATCCACGCGCTGACCACCAGCGGGCGCATTGACAAGGCCGGGCTGCGCGCCTTGGGCGACGAGATCGCCGCAGCGCGCCAAGTGGGCTTGAACGCGCAACAGCTGATCCGCTTCGGCTCTGGCAAGTTGCGCCAGTCGCATGAACGCGTGCCGCTGGCCAACACCGTGAGCACCATGCTGACCCACCGATCGCGCGAAACGCAGGCGCGTGGCATCGTCTTGCAGCCGACTTTGAAGCCGGTGGACGTGATCGTGGATGCGTCGCTGTTGTTCAGCCTGCTCAACGTGACTTTGGACTGGGCTTTGGCGCAGGCGGCGTCGCAAATCGCCTTCAGCGTGGACACCAAGGTGTGGCCGGCACACGGCCGCGTGACCTGCCGCTTCACGCAGCGCTCGCGTCAAGCCAACGGTTCTTCTCAAGACAACCAAAGTAAGTCTTCAACCCCAGAAATAGACAGCTCAACCCGATCCTTGAGCTGGCGCCTGATCGAGCAGACCGCCACCACGATGGGCTTGCTGCTCACGCACACCCAAACGCAAAGCGTCACCACCTTGAGCTTTGAGTTTCCGCGCACCGCCGGCGAAGACATGGAGGGCGTCAGCAGCATGGAAATGGACGACGGCTTCGGTGCCCCTTCGGCCATGAATTCCAAGCCCTTGGCGGGCAGCCACGTATTGGTGGTGGCCTCGCGCCGCGACGTGCGCGTGCAAGTGCGCGACGCCATCAAGCACATGGGCTTGATCGTGGATTTGGTGGCTTCAGTAGAAGAAGCGGTTGACTTCTGCCGCGACGGCCTGCCGCACGCCATCGTGGTGGAAAGTGTGTTGGCGGGCGCGCGCCTGGACCAGCTCAAAGCCGAAATCTGCGGCGAAGTGCCGAGCTTTGCCTTCATCGAAATCGTTGAAGAAGGCAACTCCTTCGAAATGTCGAATTTTGACCATGCCAGCATGGCGCGGGTGGGCCGGGCCGCCATAGACAGCGCCCTGCCCTCGGTGCTGACGTTTGAGTTGTCGAAGACGCTTTGAGCGGCAATTGACGCGTTAAAACGTCAACGCGGCGTTTGATTTACTTAGACAAGCCAAACACTTTTTGGAGAATGGCGCTGCCGGTACCGACCGGGTCACGGCGAATCTTCTTTTCTTCTTCGCCAATCATCAAATACAAGCCGTCGAGCGTTTTGCCGGTGACGTATTGTTGAATGTTGGCGTCGTCTTTTTTCATCAAACCCATGCCTGAGGCTTTCCCGGCCAAGGCGTTGTACTTGTCGGCGAGGGCCACTTTCTCGGTGGCTTTGGTGACGATGGGCAAAAACTTGGTGCTCAGCGCCGAGCGGGTTTTCTCCGCAAAAAACGCGGTGACTGAGCCATCGCCGCCGGTCAGAACGCGCTTCGCATCGCTCACGCTCATGCTTTTCACGGCATTCACCAGCAAGGTTTTCGCTTCGGGCACAGCCGCTTCGGCCGCGCGGTTCATGGCGAAGATCAGTTCATCGACCTTGGCTTGTTGACCGGTGTATTTGGCGATTTTGGCGATCTCGTTCAAAAAGCCTGGCAGCGGGATGCGCACCAGCGGATTGCCAGCGAAACCATCTGTCTTGCCCAGCAAACCCACAGCCGATTCGGCACCGCGCTGCAGTGCAGCGCGTATGCCGGAGGCGGCGTCTACTTCTGTGACCTCTGCCCGCACGTGGATGGCCACAGCCCAAAGTCCGGCGATGGAAAAAAGGCTCGACGTAAACTTTCTGCGATGCATGAGAAACCTCCGATGAAAACGATGACGTATGTTGGGATTGCCGCGTTGGGCTTGGCAATGGGGGCAATCGGTATTGGCGCCTATCTTTCAAAGGCTGCTGCGACTGACAACGCGCCAGCACCGCATGTGGCCTACACGCTGCTCGACGGTACACCTGCCAACACCGCCGCCTTGCAAGGCAAAGTGGTGATGGTTAATTTTTGGGCCACGACCTGCGCCGTGTGCGTTCAAGAAATGCCGCAGTTGGTGGCCACACACAAACTGTTCGAGGCGCGCGGGCTGCAGACCTTGGCGGTGGCAATGCGCTACGACCCACCGGCCTATGTGGTGGATTTC
This sequence comes from Burkholderiales bacterium, assembly GCA_031427655.1. GTDB lineage: Bacteria > Pseudomonadota > Gammaproteobacteria > Burkholderiales > Burkholderiaceae_C > JANYJJ01. The sequence continues at coordinate 1,643 of JANPNT010000711.1, read as the reverse complement.
GCGCAGCGCAAAAAACTGCCTTTTTCGGTGGTGATCGACAACACCGGCGCGGTGGCGCGCGCTTATGGCGATGTGCAAGGAACGCCCACCACGCTGCTGATCAACAAGCAGGGCCGCATCGTCAAACGCTATGTGGGTGCGCCTGATTTCAACGAGTTGCAACAACGCCTGGACGGCTTGCTGAAGGAAGGTTGACCTCATAAAAAAACGACCGCCGATTTGACACGGCAGCCGTTTTCGCAACCCGTATCTCGCAACCCATATCTCGCAAGCTATAACTCGCAAGCGATATTTCGCAAACCGTGTCTCGTAAGTCGTGTCACGCAGGTCGCATCACGCAAGTGGAATCAGGCCTTCAGGGTGCTGCTCACCGACATCATGGGCGGCACCGGCCAAGCCATCATCCGTGCCATCGTTGCCGGCGAGCGCGAACCGAAGATGCTGGCGCGCCACCGCCACAGTCGAGTCAAGGCCAGCGCCAAATAAATCACCTAGGCACTGACGGGCAACCGGCGCGAGGAGCACCTGTTCCTTCTGCCGCCCACGCTCCTAGGGCTGTGTCCGGGCACCAAGATCAGCGGTGGCAAGGTGCTGTCGGCCAGGACCAAGCGATTCGCCAACCGGATGCGTCAGGCGTTGAAGATGGCAGCGATGAGCTTGCTGCACAGCGAGCGGCTCGGCACTGGGCCTTCTACCGCCGACTTTGCAGTCGAATGGACAAGCCGCGCGCCAACACCGCCACGGCCCACAAGCTCGCGCGCATGCCGTACTTCATGCTCACCCGTGGCGAGGCCTTCGTCGATCAAGGCCAGCAGCGCTACGAGCAGCAGCAGCGCGAGGGATCCATCTCCACACTCAAGCGCCGCGCCGCCGCGCTCGGCTTCCAGATCACTCAGACACCGGCGCTCGCATCAATGCCTGCGTCTTCAGTTTTGTTTCTTGCGAGAGCAAACAGGGGGCTCCTGCCTGCTGCTGAAATACGCACCCCTGCGATCGCGGCGCTCCAACCGCAAACGTGCCCCTCACCATTCACGTAGTCGTGCAGCCGCAAAGGGACAACGAATGCCTGGGGCAGTCTATTAGGGAAGCAAGTCAGATGCCCGATAGGTCTCGACCAAGGCATCAAATGCTGCGATATCCGAGCAAGTTCTGGCCAGAAGCTGCGCTCCAGCCATGGCAGCGAAGATCGCCCGAGCGCGAGTCTCGGCGCTTTTCTTGTTGCATGTCTGCGCGGCGATCAACTGCTTGGCGATCCAAGCGATATTGACCTCGGAGAAGCGCCGTATCTCGACTCGTACTTCTTCGGGAAGATCGTCTGTCTCTGCGCCCATGAAGCTGCCGAGACACAGTCGGTTATCGCATTCGAGTGAACGCCGAAAGATTTCCGGAAATCGACCCAAGGCTTCGATCGGACTCGGCGTTTCCGCTGAAATCGTTTCCAACGCGATGGCGCCGTCTTCCCAATAACGCTTCGCCACGGCAGCCGCAAGCTCGGACTTGCCGGGGAAGTGGTAGTAGATGCTCGCGGCCTTAATCCCCACTTCTTTCGCGAGGTCTCGAAGACTCAAACCGCTGTAACCGTGCGACTGAGCAATCTTGGTGGCGGCGAGCAAGATCGCTTCGCGAGCGTTAGTGTTCATGCG
>JANPNT010000710.1:0-1682 GCA_031427655.1 Burkholderiales bacterium | reverse complement strand
GGTGCAGTAGTGCATCCGGCCACGGTTGAGAAAAGAAGCACGCAAACGGCATAGAAAATCCACATTTCAGTGGCTCCCATAGAGTTGGCCGATCTGAGCGGCGTTCACCGCACCCGCAGCCACGGCCAGCGCGCAGGTGGCGCCGACAGGCACGGGTTTGTACTGCGTAACGAATTTGGTCACGACGGTCACGCCGGCCGTCTCGGCCTTTTCAAGCAAGTGATCGCGCTGCGCCTTGAGGTCGGCCGCCGTTTTGATCCACACGTCGATCGCCTCGTTCTGGTGAGCGATCTGGCCCTTGAGGTCGCTCACCGTGGCCTGCGACAGCCGCAGGTCGGCTTCGGCCTTCTGTTGCGCGAGCTGCGCATGCTCAACGCGGGTCTGCTCTGCCTCGAACCCGACATAGCCGAGCCCGAGCAGAAGCACGAGCGCCACCGGCGCCCCAAAAGGTTTTAAGCAGTGGCAGGAGGAACGTCATCTGGCACCAGCGTCATGGTCCCTTCGCTCTTGAAGTCAGCGACCATCTGTTCATTGGCCTGCTGTTGCGCGGGGTCTGCGATGGGTGCGACATAGACCACCGTGTTGGCGATCGTGTCGGCGGCGAACAGGCGCTCGGCGTCCCACTCGCGGCGCGTCACCAGCCCGCGCAGCACGTTGCCTGCATGGTCGTGAACCCACTTGCGGCACTCGTGCGCAGCCGCTTCCCAGTCTTCGCGGTTGACGCACTTGAGCATGGTCGAGCCGTGCAGTGCCTGCGCGCCGAGGTTGAACGAAAAATCGGTGAGAGCGTCAAACTGGTCCTGCGACATTTCCACCTCGACATACAGGCGCACGGCCTGCGATGCCTTCTGCAAGTCGCTTTGCAGGATCAGTTCTGCCTGCGCTTCGTCGATGCGTGGGGGGATGCTCTCGCCGGCGTAGGTGCGATGGCCCCAGCCATAAGTGACGATGCCCACCGGATCAGGGCGCGGCACTAACACCAGCTCTTCGGAAACTTTGACGTGCTCGATCAGTTCGTCGCTCGGCATGAAATCATTCATCAAATACCCCAGTAGAAAACCACGATGGGGGGCCAAGGAATGCCGGCATCGACGCCACTGCCAAAACCCGGTATCCCAGAGTCCTGACCGAGTTGGCTTTGCCACGCTGTTTTTCCGTATGCAGCCCCTGCGAAGAGATAAAGAATAACGGTTCCAGCGACCGAAAGATACACATCGCCGTTGGCTTGCATGGCGACCTGAATCACGTCGCCCGGTTTCACTGCGAGCGCTTTCTGCAGTGCCTGCCTGCCTGCAAGGCCCATGGGCGTGCCGCCTGCCGCGGTGGCGCTCACGAATACCGTCTTGGCCCCGATCGGCACGGCCCACGTCCCCGAGTTGTAGAAGATCGTCGTAGGCTGAAACGGCGCTGGAGGCGTGTTGACGTAGAAGGGCAGACGTGCGGATTGGATGGCCGCGAACCGCGCGCCAGCGCCCGTATAGTCGCGCGGCAGGCTACTCCCCTGCGCCCCAAGAGGACCCCATATCGAGCCGACCACCATCGGATTGACGGGCGTGACGATCAGCCCGGTGGACCCCAGCCCCCCGAACGGCGACGCGCCGACAGCCGCGATTGGCTGGTTGTTGACCGTGCCTGCCGAACCCAGCCTGCCGAATGGCGACCGCTGACGAATTTGCCGGTCA
>JANPNT010000709.1:0-5266 GCA_031427655.1 Burkholderiales bacterium | reverse complement strand
CGACGGCCACGTTCTGAGCGCCCAACTGGAGCAAACGAATAACCTGCTGCAGGACCTGGGGCGAAGCCCGAAGCAGGTGATCGTCGACCTCGGCTACCGGGGCGTGGACGCGGACAACCCGGGCGTGCAGATCATCCACCGGGGCAAGTACAAGTCGCTCACCGACCATGAGAAGCGGCTGCTGAAACGACGCCAGGCGATCGAGCCGCTGATCGGCCACACGAAGTTCGATCACCGGATGGACCGGTGCTGGCTGCAGGGCGCCATGGGTGATGCGCTGCATGCGCTCTCCTGTGCGGCAGGCTACAACATCCGCTGGCTGCTGCGGGCGATCGTCCGCCTTGGCCTGGGCGGGCTTTTTTACGCCTTGTCGGCGCTGGCAGCGCGCCTCGCCTGCTTGATGCTAATCATGCCGGCATGGACAACGGTGACGCAGTCGGCCCGAACAGCGAAGCGCCGCCCGTTGCCGCGTGCGCCGTCGTGGTCACTCGCTGCGCTTGGATGAATTCTGCAGGGCCGACTACCTAAAGACTTACCTCTTTCGCGCAACCAAACAAAAGAGGCCGATTAGCCCCTTCTCGTCATTCGGCACAGCCCGCATGATCGAGTCCTTATACTGATCTGGCAGGCGCTCGACCCAATAATTACGCAATAAACTGTCGCTCTCAGGCAGAAACTTTGCATGCTGTACATCAACCAGCCCCGTCTTCTGCCAGTGCTGCTTCCACCATTCAATGGTATGAATAGACGACCAATACTTTTCGTACTGAGGGCGAAGGTACTCGGGCGCCTCCTCAATCGAACGAATTTCCTGCCTAAAGCCAATATCCACTACACCAATGAAGCCCCCAGGTTTGATGAACTGGATAATATAGGTCAAATAGCGCTCGTCAGTACCAAAGTAGAGATAAGAGTCTATGGCGACCACTGCGTCGAAGAAATTCTTTGCGAATGGCAAGCTGTGCGCATCTAGCTGCATGGGAAATACTCGGGTCTCGGTCTCGAGGACACCGGCCCGTTGGAAGTTCTCAGTGGCGGAGGTGCCACTGTCAGTGGCCCACACCTGAACACCGAACTCGCGCGCCAGGAAGATCGAACTGGTCGCGTTACCACATCCGAGGTCCAGGACCCGCATGCCTGAACTGAATGGAATATGACGCGCCAGACCCTCGGCTTGGCATAGCGCATTCTGACCGAGAGCATTCTCGCGAATCCAGCGCTCGTCGTATTTAGCCGTCCGCGGAAAAGCTAGTTCGTCGCAGTGCGCGACAGTGGTCTCTTTTGTCATCGTGTGGCTACGTGTTTATGTGGAGGTTGCAGATTTGAGGAAGTTCGTGGCGCTGGTGCAAATTGCCTTAATGCGGTTATTCGAAGAACCGGGCTCTGTAGTTGAGCAGCCAAGCGTTGAGCTTCGCCTTTGCGGCGACCAAGAACAGGCTACGTTCGGCGCCAACGACAACAATAAAAGTGGCAACTGTGGCGATACCCGCGGTCTGCCAAGGGTTCTCCCGATACTGGCTCAATGAAGCGTACGGCGTGTGTGGGAACACGAGCGCCGATCTGCAGCAAGTTGGTTTGATGGTTGTGCATGGCAGCCATAATGTCCGTGCGCTGCCGAACATTCGCGGTGCCTGAGGTCACGCGGGCCCGAGAGGTTTGCCGGCCTTGGAGCGGCTGCGGCAACCTCAGCATTGCACCCGCGCCAAGGGCGTTGGTAGAGTTCGGCAATCAGATGGGATGGCACAAGGAAGAACCGAGACCGCCTGATCCGGCGGGAGCGTGTCCACGTCTCAAGCGGACCTCCGCACTGCGGCCGTTCACAGCTGTCCGCAAGTGGAAGCGACTGTGAGTTCGAGGCCGCACCGGGAAGCTGACTTCCGATGCACCGGCCAAGGCTGGCCACGGTCAGCTATCGGCGAAGTCCGCGAACTGGCGCTGCCGGCCAGAAGCGGTTGCTGACAGACAACCATTCGAACGACCGCTTCAGATCCGGGATGAACGACTGCAGCCGAATCCAGCGAACTTGCCCTTCCGACCCGTACCAGCCCATCGAGGCGCTCCAAAGCTACCCGACGACAGGCCCTGATCTTTCACGTTTCGCGTCTATGAGGATGCCGTTCGTGGCCTACGGCGGTCGGCCTGGAGCGGTCCTGTTGCTGGCCGGGCTGTTCTTCCGCTTTGGAACGACTGAGAACGTTCGCATTGGGCTGGCGAATGCGGGCGGCCGCTGATACCAGTCGCCGCCTTGTTTCGTACCCCTGGACCAGCTTACGCGGGGCTAAACCTCGCCCGAAGTTGTCGAGACCATTTAAGTTTTGCAGTTTCCCTGAAGACACTCGCTTGGTGGGGGTCAACGCCTTTGGGTCGGCCTCGATCCTGTAAAGCCAGGCCACGACGCTGGCGCCCGCCTTGACGAGTTCGTCGAACTTTTTCCTCGCGTGAGCCAGGCAGTACGCGGTGCTGCGCCCGTCCAGCGATAGTGCGGCGTCATAGCCGCTGCACGCATCGACCACTAGCGTACACGTCCACCCCTTAAGGACCGCGCACGGGTATTGGCCGCCGCGCCCGACAAAGAAGTCGAACACCACGCCCAGCTCGGACTCGAAAGCGCCACGAGCGTAGACCTACATGTAGGCTCGTCTGGTCTTGCCCCCGCCGGGGCCGAGCAGCGCGATCGGCGTCTCGTCGGCGTGGACGACGCGCGAACCCAGAGCGAACGCCCGGTATTGGCAGCGCGTTGTCAAAGACCTGCGGTGCTGCGGGTTCCTGCACGAGCAGCTGGCAGCACCGGCAATCCCACTTGCCTCGGATTTGCCGCTGTACGAAGAACTGCGCCGGAATGATGTCCAGCCGCTCGTTGATGTCCTCACCCACGCGCATCATCGGCTGGCGGCACTTTGGCATCGGGCAGTTTGTGTCTTCGGGCTCCACGCGCTGGTCCACGCTTGGCAAGTCGGCCGGCAGGGCCTGGCGCTTGGGCTGGCGGCGTGGCTGCTTGTCTGGTGCGGTGCTGTCTTTGTCTCGACGGCTGCGGGCTGCAACGCGGCGAGCTGGGCCTCGAGGCTGGCTTGGTCGGCAGCCCACGTCTCATCGAACAGCGCGCGCTGCTCGGCGTTCATGGCTTCGATCTTGAGTGCCACCCCCTCGCAGATGGCCTGGGCATTGGCGGCGGTCGTTGTTGTTCGTCTTTACCTACGGTTTGAAGGAACGGGTCGCATTAGCTCGACGGTATGCCCGAAGCCTTACAGCTTGCACGCCCAGCGGAGGGCACTGCAGCAAGCTTTCATGCCGACCGGGTACGGCGGCCGATTGACAACGAACGCGGCCGTTTGGCCACGTTGGAGTTGCTGCTTCAGGACGGTCTTGCGGCGTTCTTCGACTGCATTGATCTAAAGCGCGTTATTTGCCAAGTCAATGCCAATAGTCGTCAGCTTCATGATGAACCCCCCGCTCGGCTCAAAATGGTTGAATGGATGCGTTTGCTTTGGCACGTAGATCCCGTTACAGGTGGAAGCATCCACTGCATTGCCGGCGGTTGTAGCGGTGCATCAGTCCGCCAGCGCCGGCCTCAGCGCAGGATGGGGTTCAGTGGAGCTTGGACCGGTCCGCAAGTTCGGCCGCTCAACTGGTGCTGCGTCGGCGCTGCGCCGCCAATCCCAGCAAGCCCAGGCCGACCAACGCCCAACTGGCAGGCTCAGGTACCGCGCTGATACTGTCAATCCTGATGCTGTCAATCACCGAACCATCATTGACGCGGAAGACGACACTCGACAACGACGACCAGTCGGGCGAGAAATCGAACTGCGTCAGGGTATTGACGCTGAGCAGTGACTGGCTTACCGCCTTGATACCGCCGACAAAACCGTCGACCAGAAAATCGCCCCTGTAGTCCAACCTCAGTAGGCTAAACGGTCCCCCGTCCACCGCAGCGAAACCGATCTCGTTGCCGGCCAGCAAAAACAGGGCGTCGCTGCCAGCCGTGCCGACCCCGTCCTGCGCCAAGAACGCATTCTCGGGCCCCGGCGCCGAGAAGCGGAAGCCGGCTTCGTCGTAGCGGGTGGCCCCGGTGGCGTTGTCTCTCTCGATCAGCACGCTGGTGCCGGGGTCGAAAGTGACCAGCGCGGCCTGCGCCGGGCCGGCCGCGCACAGCGCCGCAGCGCAGGTAAGACTGGAAAGGAGGTGCTTCATCATGGTCGGGCTCGGTTGGGTGGCTGCTGCGCGGCTCATTGCGCGCCCGGCAACGGTGTGTTCAGGTAAGGGAACCCGGGCAGCAACGGCACCACCGCTTGGTCTACTGCGTCATGCAACTTGTACGCGGTGTCGCCCAGCGGCACCACTGACGGGTTGCAGGCGGCGCCGAACCCGAGGGCGTTGTTGGCATTGAATCTGCACAGCCCACCCATCATCGCCACCAGCGAGATGTCGACAATGTCGTCCTTCGGGCGCCGGCCATTGGGGTAACCAGCGAGGTCGGCACCGCCATCCGTCAACAGGCTGCCCAACACCCCCAAACGGTTTTGCTGGGCAAAGGGCACGGCAGCCACAGCGGTGTTCAGTCGCAGCATCTCGGACGCCACGACGTTGGCCGGCTGGTTCAGGTTCAACACCGACCCGTTGGGGCCCAGGTTGGTCTTGATGCCTGTTAGGAAGGTGTTCACCAAGTCCATGCGCGGGAAGTTGCTGGGTGCGATGTTGACTCCCGGGTAGTTCGGGTCACTCTGAAGCACCAGGTCGATCAGCAATGGCAGGGTGGGGTTGGTGACAAAAGGGGCGAATTGGCTATCGTTGCGCGGTTGCGAGGCGTTGAACTTGTCCTTGTCGCCGAGGCCGATGACTACCTCGTTGACCAGCGGCATGCCCAGCCGCGAGACCTGCACCCAGCCGCCGCCCACGCTCATGGCCGTGCCATAGCCGGTGGGCGGATTGGGGTTGGCCAGCTGGCTTTGGCGCACGCTGGCGGTGGTCCAGCCGCCGATCACGGTCTCGTTGCCCTGGGTCAGGCAACTCTTGTGCACCTCCAACGCCAGCGTAGTGATGTTCTTGTCCTGGATCGAACTGGCGGGTGCCGCGTTGATCAGCGCCGGGTTGGTGATGACGGCAATCGGCGCGTTGACCAGGTCAAAGATCGGGCCCAAGTTGACCGCAAACGCCTCCTGGCGCTGGCCAACAAAGACGCGGCCAGGAATGGCGCAGCCGGGGATGTTGACGCTGTAGAGGTGCTTGCCGGCATAGGTGTCGTAGGCCGCCTTGTTGCCCAGGGTCTTGG
>JANPNT010000708.1:0-14066 GCA_031427655.1 Burkholderiales bacterium | reverse complement strand
CAAGGTGACCGAGGCCAACGCCCTTATCTCGGCGCCCGTACCGAGGGGAAGTGACTGCGGAGCTCACCTAAAAAACCCCTCCCATGCGCTGTTCGCGAATCCCTTTTTCTTTGTTCTCTGCGGCGCCGTCGCTTATTTTTTGCGGCCACCCGGCGTGGTGGCACTGGTCTACCTTGGCTTGAGCGTTCTCACCTTTGTCGTCTATGCCGCTGACAAATCTGCCGTAAGACGAAGCGCCAGCCGCACACCCGAAAGCACGCTGCACGCGCTGGTCCGGTTCGGTGGCTGGCCGGAGGCGCTATTGGCTCAACGGCTGCCGCAGCACAAGTCGTCCAAAACGCCGTTCAGGGCTATTTTCTGGATCTCGGTGGTTCTCAACGTCATCGGTTTTTCGGTGCTTTGTTCACCCGCGGTTCGAAGAATGCTGCGAGCCTCGTGATGCTGGGAGCCGCTCAACTTGAGCAACCCGGACACAGTTCTTTCACCAATTCCCGAGGCCTGCGGTAACCCGCCCCCTTATTCATCGGTTTTTGGCGTTTATTTGTCACCTAGATCGGCTTTAGGGATTGTTCATTTGTCGTTTTCGGGGGACGCTTCGTGACGCGGATCACAAACCTGACCGCAACAACAACAAATCGAAGGGTTTCCTGATGAACGCACGTTTGAAAAAATCTTTGGCCAGCGGCCTCGTTGCGGCGGCGGCATTCTTGGGCGCTGCCAGCCCGGCTCAGGCTGTCGTGTACGTCGGCAACTGGGATCCCGCGTTCGGCGGCATATTCCCTAATCTGGGCTGGAAAGGATCCGCCACGTTCTCGCTTCCATCGGCTTGTGATGGCCGGACGGGCAGCTTCCTCAACTCAGCCGCTGGTTGCGGCGGCGGCGCTATCACCATCCTTTCGGGCTCGGTTGATTTTTACAATGTGGCAGCTCCCCTTGTCACATTACAAACCTTGAATTTCACCTCGCCCGGCGCGGTCTCGGCAGTCACTTTGTTCACGCCGATTGGGACTTCTAACAATTCCGGTCCAACCCAGCTGACAGGCTTGACATCCAGTTTTTCTGCGGGCGTCTTGGGCACGATTGCCGAATCGAAAACAGCCACGGACTCCTACCAGTTCTACCTCGGCTTCAACGGCACAACGACTACTTTGGGCTACACCTTGGCCAGTTTCGAAGGTTTCAATTGCGGCAGGCCGCCTTTGTCGACCACGGTTTGCGGTTATTCGATTAGTTCACCCGACGTCAAATTCACGCGTCAAACTGCGCCTATTCCCGAGCCAGAAACCTACGCGCTGATGTTGGCGGGTTTGGCGGCTGTGGGGTTTGCAGCGCGGCACCGTCAACGTCGTTGACATTCAGCGTCCGAATGAAAAACGCCGCAGTCTGCGGCGTTTTTTTGTGGTTTGCGGACCAAGCGTACGGTTCACGCGAGTGCAGCTTCATGCTGCTTTCCCAGCGCACTCTGGATGGCGTGATCCACGTTCCAGTCGCTGCCCTCGAACCAGGCCTCGTCGAACTCGTCAGCGTGCAGACGCTTGCGCCACTGCGCGAGTAACTCCTGCCAAGTCAGTTCGGTGCGCGGGGTTCTGACCAAGCTCAGGCGTTGCCTGGAACCTGCTGCCGCAGCGGCCAGCCGAACGGCGGCTTCAATGTTTCCGCATGAGCCAATCAAGGCGGCGTGGTCTTCCAGGCAACCCAAAACTTCTTCACGCATTCCGAACGCCCGGAATGCGGTCAATGCTTCGGCCAGACGCTGGTGGGACGAAGCAAAGTCAGCCGTTTGCAGGTCAATTTTGCCCAACCACCACACGGCGCTGGCCTCGCCACGTTTGTCGCCGGCTTCGCGGCACACGGTAAGCGAGCGGGTGCACCACAGCCGCGCTTCTGCGGTGTGGCCGCTGGCAAACGCCACCTCGCCTTGCACCAACTGGCAGGCACCTTCAATCTCTTGGTTTTTGATTTCACGCGCAATCACCAAGCATGCCGCCAAGTTCGTCAACGCCTGCGAGTCATCGCCTCGAACCAAGGCTATTTCACCCAAGTGCAGCAAGCCGATGGCCTCGCCCAAGCGGTCTTTCACCTCGCGGAATATCTTCAGCGCCTCATGTTCAGCAGCGGCAGCGCCTTCGGCATCACCTGCTTGCAAGCGCGCCAGCGACAGCGTTGACAGCGTGGCGGCAATGTCCACGGCGTTGCCCAAGCGTCGGCGCAAATTCAAGCAAATCTCCAAAGTGGCGCGCGCTTCGGCGTGGTCGCTTTGGCTGGTGGCCAAACACGCACTCACGTACAGCGCATGGCCCTGCGCCAAGTCAGACGCTTGGATGGCGGGCAACTCCAAAGCCGCTTTGACGAAACGGCGGCCTTCTTTCACGTAGCCACGCAGCATCCAAAAACTCAGCATGCGCAGGCTCATCTTCACGGCAATGAAGGCGTCCCCGCAGCCCGTGAAGGTGACGGCCATCGCGGCGCGGATGTTGTCCAGCTCCACTTCCAAACGCCACAACCAAGTGGCTTGTTCCGGGCCTTTCAAACCGCGGTTCGCGTCTGCGGCCAAGGCGGCGTAGTGCTCGCAGTGGCGCGCGGCGGTGGCCGCCATGCCGCCGGCGAGTTGGGCCTTTTCGAGCGCGTAATCGCGGATGGTTTCCAGCATGCGGTAGCGCGTGGCGTCTTCGCGTTCCTCGCGCATGACGATAGATTTTTCAATCAATGAGGTCAGCAAATCCAGCACTTCGTCGGCCGACAAGGGCTCGTCGCCGCAGACGTGTTCAGCCGCGGCCAAATCAAACCCACCGGCAAACACGCTCAGCCGCATCAGCACGGTTTGCTCGTCTTGGGTAAGCAATTCGTAGGACCAATCGACCAAGGCGCGCAAGGTCTGTTGGCGCTGTTGCAACACGCGACCACCGCCCGTGAGCAGCTTGTAGCGGTCGGTGAGGCGGGTGTTGATCTCGGTCACGGTCAGGGCGCGCATGCGCGCAGCGGCCAGCTCCAAAGCCAAAGGAATACCTTCCAAACGTGCCACCAACTCAGCAATGGCGGGTGCCTCGCGCGCGTTCAAGGCAAAGCTCGGTTTGTGTTGCTGAGCGCGTTCTACGAACAAGCGCACTGCGGTGGATTGCGCCAGCGCTTCCAAGCTGTCACCGCGCCCTGGCACCGGCAGCGGGTGCACCGGATAGGCCTGCTCGCCAGGAATGCGCAAGGCCTCGCGGCTGGACGCCAGCACACGCAAATGCGGCGCAGCACGGAGCAAGGCATTGGCCAGGTCGGCGGCAGCTTGGATGAGGTGCTCGCAGTTGTCGAAGATCAACAAACTGCGCCGAGGCTTGAGGTGCGCGTTGACGCTGTGCAGCAAGCTGCGGTCAGGCTCTTCGCGCACGCCCAGCACTTGCGCCACTTCGCTGACCACCAGGGTTTCGTCGCGGATGGGGGCCAGGTCGATGAACCAAATGCCGTCCGGAAAATCCGTCATCAAATCGGCGGCCACTTGCAATGACAAGCGCGTTTTGCCCAAGCCGCCCATGCCCAACAAGGTGAGCAAACGTGTGTTGTTCAGCAGCGTTTTGATCTCAACTTGCTCGCGCTCGCGGCCAATGAAAGACGTGGTTTGCTGCGGCAAGTTGTTGGCAATCTCTTGCACGCATACCCACCCGGTGTGATTTCGAAGCACACGGTGAACTTTGTCGGAGTCAGGCGGCAGCGTGAAGCTGGCGTCGAGGCCGCCCACCTCAAACAGCTCGATCGGGTCGGCAATGCCTTTGAGCAACCAGTGACCGTGCGATTGCACTTTCAGCTCGTCACTCAAACCGCTGTGCGCGTTCGCTTGGAGGTAGTAGCGCGCTTGCTCAGTGAGCAAGGTTTGGCCACCTTGTGCCAGAGACATCACACGCGCCGCCACCGGTTTGGCAAGGCCGTCCACTTCCAATGGTTTGGCACCGCGCGCCACGTCTTCGGCACTGTTTTCACGCAATGTGACGGAGCCCACGTGCAAGCCTGCGCGGGCTTTCAGCGGCACCACCAACCCTGACAGAGCGCGGTGGTAGGCGACAGCGTAGGAAACGGCATCGCTGGTTTTTTCAAACAGCAGCAGCATGCCGTCGGTTTTGTCGATTTCCAGGCCACCGTGCAGTGGCAGCAAATCGCGCGCGGCGCGGTCGTGATCCGCCCACACCTCGGCCATGGCGGCGTCGCCCAGCGCTTCAGACAATTGGGTGCTGTTCACCACGTCGGTCAGCAGCAGCGCGCGTGTCTCCATCTTGGTGGGTTGCTCGGTGTGGGTTGAATGCGGCGTGGGCGGACACAGAAGCCTCGACAAAGTGCCCTCAGCCAGGAATGTAATCGCGGCCCGCCGCCTTGTGACATCCCTACAAGAGAGGAGGCCTGGCAAGGTTAAGCTTCACTTCGAGTCGCGCTGCCAGCCTGCAAGCGCCAAGGGAGACCCTGTTGTTTACTCAACTCAACGCTGAAGCCCACATATTGCTCAACTCCATGCTGGCATCGAACCAGCAGCTTGCGGCGCACTTGTTTGCGACGGTGAGTTTGATGCTCACCGTGGCCGGTTTTTTGGTGCGACCGATGGTCACCTTGCGCTGGTTGGCAGCCGCCAGCAGCGTGGCGCTGTTGGGTTACGGCGTGTTGCACCCGTCCATCATTTCTTGTGTGATCTCGGCGGTGCTTTTGCCCATCAATGTGTACCGCGCGTTGGAAGCCAGTCGCCTGACCCGCCGTGTATTGCGTGCCGCGGGCGACGCCAACATGGCGGGCTTGTGGCTGAAGCCTTACATGACGGCCAAGAACTACAAAGCGGGGCACGTGCTCTTCAACAAAGGCGACCATGCGGACAAGCTGTTTTTGTTGGTGGACGGTGAGATGAATTTGGCAGACATCGGCCGACCTCTGGAGCCGGGGCGTGTGTTTGGCGAGATTGCGCTTTTTTCACCCACCCGAATTCGCACGCACACCGTGCAGTGCGCCACCGATTGCACGGTGCTTGAAATTCATGAAACCACAGTGCGGCAGCTCTACTTCCAAAACCCGTCGTTTGGGTTTCACTTGATCGACTTGCTGGTGAGCCGTTTGAGCAACGACGTGGACCGGGTGGAAAAGCAAATGGCCACCGCCGAAGCGGACACGAACACGCACACGCACACGCAGCCCTGAGCTTTTGCTCAGGGCAAGTTTTACTAGGCCAGCAAAGTCGCGCTCAGCGCCTTGATCGCTTCATCAAGCTTGGCCTTGCCCAGCGCCTGGCACTGCGCCTGCGAGGCACCGGCCTGTGATCCGAATGCGGTGGCCACTTTGGCAGGCTTGAACTGCAAGACCTTGCCGGTGCGCGGCAGCATCATGGCGCGCGCCGTGATGACGCACACCTTGGCGTCGTCAAAGCCGCCTTCGACTTCGGTGGCAAAGCCCCAATTCTTCACCGGGTAAAGCTTGATCAACTTGGCCGACAGGTGGCCTGTCCACGCCGCTTTGGCGGTCGCCGCATCCATCACGCTGGCGGTCGATTGGTCCACCGTGAGGTACGTGGCCGGTGCCGCAAACGCTGAAGAAGCGAGTGTCAAACCGATGGCAGCGAACAGGCGAGGCAGTGTCATGGTGGTCCTTGAATGGGCTGAAAAACCTGCTCGATTGTAGAAAGGAAGTGCAGCGTTCACACCAATTTCGTCAGCAACATCACCACCGTGCTCAGCACCACGGCGCTGGTGAAGGGAATGAAAAAATCGCGCCCAAACAAGCGAAACCGAAAGTCGCCTGGCAACCTGCCCAAGCCAATTCTTTCCAGCCATTTGTGCAGGTTGCTGAATATCAACAAGGCCAGGAAGACGACCACCAGCCAACGGATCACGATGGATGGTCCTGGTGCTGCCAACGGATCACGATGGATGGTCCTGATGCAGCCAGCGGATCACAGCGTGTGCGTCCTGTCGCCCACCGCAAACCCCAGCGGCGCAGTGTTGAAGGCTGCATTGCAGCCTTTGGCAAAACCAATCACCTTGAACAGCTCGCCCATTTCATGCTCCGTCAGCAGCTTTTGCGTGTTTGCGGTGGTTTTGATGTCTGCGCCTTCAAGCATCGCCATCACGCCGCAGTTCATCAAGAAACGCGCTTGGCTGGTGTAGCCCAAGATGTCCATGCCGGCGGCTTGCGCAGCGACCGCAATGCCGGTGAAATTCACGTGCGCGGTGATGTCTTTTTGGCCCACCAGCAGCAAGGGGTTGCCGTCGGCTTGGTGCTGGTGGTGGCACATCAAAGTGCCCATGTGGCGCTGCGGGTGGTAGTACTCGGCCTCTGGAAAACCGTAGTCGATAAAGAAGGCCGCGCCGCGTTGCAGGCGTTCGCCCAAGGTGGCGATAAAGGCTTCGGCCTGGGGGTGGATTTCGGTGACGCTGTCGGGCGGGAAGGTCGCGTCCCCCGTAGACCCAAGAGCAGGAGGTTTTTGATTTGTCGCACGGTCAGACCACATCAGTTTTTCATCGGCCCAGGTCACGCCCATTTCAGCCCACGTGAGGCCGTCAAAGTGCAGCAGTTGGACCGGCATGGCGTCCAGCACTTCGTTGCCCACCACCACGCCTTGCATCGTGTCGGGCAATGAGTCGACCCATTCCACTTTGGCTGCAAAGGTGGCCAGCGTGGCGCGTTGGCGCTCGCGCAGCACGGCAGACAACTCGACGATGGAGTAGCGCTGAACTCGGTCGCCCAGCGCGTTCAAAAGCTGCCAAGCCAACGCACCCGAGCCCGCGCCAAACTCCCACACCTGGTGGCTGTCGCAGCCTTCGAGCGCTTGACCCACTTGCTTGGCCAAGGCCGCGCCAAACAGCGGCGACAACTCGGGGCCCGGTGATGAAGTCGCTGCCACTTTGGGGCAAGCTGCCGAACTGACGGTCGCCTCGGGCGTAGTAGCCCATGCCCGGCGCGTACAGCGCCATCGCCATGAAGCGGTCAAACGGCAGCCAGCCCCCGCTGCGGGTGATGGCACCGCGTATCAGCCGCTCCAGGGGCGTCGATACACTCAACGATTCGGTATTTTTTTCAATTTTCTCCATCCTTGCATTGTAGAAAACATGAGTTCACGCCCTGTTGTCCTGGTCACCGGCGCCGCAAAGCGCGTGGGCCGCGAAATTGCGCTGCATTTGGCAGCCAGCGGCTTTGATGTGGCCGTGCATTACCGCGGCTCGAAAGCCGATGCTTTGGCAACCGTTGGTGACGCGCAGGCCTTGGGCGCAAGCGCCGCTGCCTTCCAGGCCGACTTGGCTGATGAAGCCGCTTGCCGCGCTTTGCTGCCTGCGGTGGTGGCCCACTTCAAGCGCATCGACGCCGTGGTCAACAACGCATCCAGCTTCGAGTACGACACCGCCGCCACCTTCAGTTACGCCGCGATGGACATGCACTTTCGCGCCAACACCGGCCCGGCGGTGTTGTTGGCGCAGGCACTGCACGACCACCTCAAGGGCTGCATCGAAGTAGGTTGCGTGGTCAACATCCTTGACCAAAAGCTGTGGAATCCCAACCCCGACTATTTGTCGTACACCCTGTCCAAGGCGGCGTTGCAAAGCGCCACCGTGCTGTTGGCGCAGGCACTCGCGCCGCAAATTCGGGTGTGCGGTGTGGCACCTGGCGTGACCCTGGTGTCAGGTGCCATGACCGCCGCCGAGTTTGAAAAGTCGCACGCGCTCACGCCCTTGCACCGCTCGTCCACACCACTCGACGTTGCCAAGGCCGTGCGGTTTTTGATTGACTCGCCGGCCATCACCGGCACCACCTTGTTAGTTGACGGTGGTCAACACTTGCAAGCCCAATCGCGCGATGTCATGTTCATTGCCAATCCCGAAAAGTAAAACTCAACGCCATGAACCCCTCATCCAATCCCACCGATTTGCTCGACTGCCGCCGCCTGTTTCTGCGCAACTACACGGTGAACATCAACATCGGCGTTCACGAATTTGAGAAAAAGGGCGAGCAGCGCGTGCTCATCAACGTCGACCTTTACATTCCGTTGGCGCAGTCCACCCCGCAGGCCGACGACCTGGCCGAAGTGGTCGACTACGACTTCATCCGCAGCACCGTGGCGCAGCGCATTTCACGCGGCCACATTCATTTGCAAGAAACTTTGTGCGATGACTTGCTGGCCTCGATGTTGGCGCACCCGCGCGTGAAGGCGGCGCGGGTGTCCACCGCCAAGCCTGACGTGTATCCCGACTGCGAGGCGGTGGGCTGCGAGGTGTTTGGGATCAAACCATGAGTGCGGTGCTGGACGACGTGGCAGCTAGCGGAAAAACATCCGTCAGCGTCGCCAAGCTGTCCAAACGGCTGCACCGCTTGGTAGGCCAAGCCGCGATCGACTTCAACATGATTGAAGAAGGCGACAAGGTGATGGTGTGCGTGTCGGGCGGCAAAGACAGTTATGCGCTGCTCGACATATTGTTGAATTTACAAAAGCGCGCGCCGATCAATTTCAGCCTGGTCGCGGTCAACCTCGACCAAAAACAACCCGGCTTTCCGGTGCATGTTTTGCCCGAATACTTGAGCCAATTAAGCGTGCCGTTTCACATTGAAAACCAAGACACGTATTCCATCGTCAAGCGCGTGATCCGCGAAGGCAAAACCACCTGCGGTTTGTGTTCGCGGCTGCGGCGCGGCATTTTGTACCGCGTGGCCGGTGAGTTGGGCGCCACCAAAATTGCGCTCGGCCACCACCGCGACGACATGCTGCAAACGCTGCTGATGAACATGTTTTTTGGGGCCAAGCTCAAAGGCATGCCCGCCAAACTGGTGAGCGACGACGGCAAAAATGTGGTGATTCGCCCGCTGGCTTATGTGCCTGAGACCGACCTCGAACGCTGGGCCGAATACCGCCAATTCCCCATCATTCCTTGCACTTTGTGCGGCAGCCAAGACAACTTGCAGCGCGTGCAAATGAAACAAATGTTGCGCGAATGGGAGCGTCAATATCCAGGCCGCGTGGAGAACATGTTCACCGCCATGTCGAACGTCGTGCCGTCGCACCTGATGGACAGGAACTTGCACCCCTTCACCACGCTCCAAGCCACAGGCGCGGCCAACGCAGACGGCGACCGCGCATTCGACGAAGACGACAGTTGCGGGCCTGAGTTGTCAGACAGTAGCGCTTCCGTCATCACTTTGCACCCGCATTGAATGCAGGCCTAGCGGCCAGAGGAGATTTGCCATGTGGAAGTCAGTCAGCACAGCTTTGATGGTGGCTACCCTGTCCGGCTGCGCGGCCATGAATCAGCTCAGCAGCGAGGTTTCCACTTTCAATCAGTGGCCCGCAGGACGCCAGGCTGCCAGTTACGCGTTTGACCGCTTGCCCTCACAGCAAGCCAACCCCGACGCGCAAAAACTGCTGGAAGACGCCGTTGCGCGCGGCCTGCAAACAGCAGGCTTCACGCCGGCCGCCGATGCCAAAACGGCTGACGTCACGGTGCAAGTTGGTGCCCGCGTGAATGTGCAAGACCGCTCGCCGTTTGACGATCCGTTTTGGTGGCGCGGCGGGCTGTACGGCGGTTACTCCGCGCGCGGTTTTCGGTCTAACGGATTCGGACTTGGCTTCGGCTTTGGCAGAGGTTTTTACGGCCCGCCGAGTTTTGAGCGCGAAGTGGCCGTGCTCATCCGCGACAAGAAAACAGGCAATCCGCTTTACGAGGCACGAGCTGTGAATGAAGGCGCTTCGCAGTCCATCAACTCATTGCTCAGCGCGATGTTCGACGCCTCGCTGCAAGGCTTTCCTGCCAGCAGCACGGGCACCAGCAGCCCGCGCCGCGTCACCACCCTGATCACTCAGCCTTGACGCGCAAGGCACGTGGGTGGCACTTAATTTGTGGCCACAACCGACGTTGCCGTCAGGGCCCGCAAGTCACCTTCCCAACCTTTCAGTTTTTGCGCAGCGAACTTGCGCTGTGAAGGCGTGGTGAAGTTGTGCGTTTGCGCGGCAACGGCACAGTTGTACTGCGTCAGGCGCTGTTGATAGCCAGAGTACGTGTCGCGCGGAGAACGCCTGGTGCGCTCTACCAGCACGCGCACAGCGGCTTGCGCTTGCTCGTTGCTGGCCTTTTCGCTCAGCAAGCGGCGCACGGTTTGCAACACATCTTGCTGACGCGCTTTGCGCTCGGCCAACCACAAATCGGCGTCGAAAGGTGAGGCTGCCACCGCTGCCGCCACGCGGTCTTTCTGCGAGTCGTCGAGCTTGCCGTAAATTGATTCAGCGCGTTCCACAGACCGCTTCACAGCAGCCTTCTGTCGCGCTTCCGCTGTAGGCTGGGCGTAATCGTCCAAGGTCTCTTTGTTGCGCTTGGCGAAGCGCTTTTCCAAATGGACCAGCTGTTCAGGCGTGGCGCTGAGAACCATGTCGGCCAAGTCGGGCAACGCACGTTCCAAAGCCACATCGAACCGGGTCGACACATCATCAAACCACTGGCAGGCCTGCGCGGGTGTGACGTTGCTGGCCAGCTGAACTTCGGCTTTGGCCAGCAACGCCGCGTAGTCCGGCAGCTGGGTGCTGCGGTTCCACTTGAACCATGAGGTCAAGGCTTCGCGCACCTTGGGTGTTTGGTTTTTGTTGAAGTCGACATAACCGTCGAGCCACCAGTAGGCCAGCTCGGGGCCTTGGCTGTAACCCAAGCGCAGGGCGCTGCAAGCGCTGAGCAGGCCCAACGCCAAAATGAGTGCACCGATAATTCGGATTCTGGAAAACAAGGAAGTTCGCATGATGTTGAATGTCGTGATCATGGCCGCGGGCAAAGGAACCCGCATGAAATCAGCGCTGCCCAAGGTGCTGCACCGCCTCGCACATCAGAGCTTATTGCACCATGTTCTGGATACTGCATTGGCGCTCAAGGCCGACCGCATCGTCACCGTCACTGGGCACGGCGCGCAAGCCGTGGAAGCCGCCGTGAAAGAGAGCGCGCCACAGGTGAAATTTGCCCGCCAAATGCCGCAGCTGGGCACGGGTCATGCCGTGCAGCAGGCGGTGTCTGAGTTGCTTGCGCCTGACTCGAAATCAAGTATCACCTTGATCTTGAACGGTGACACACCGCTCATCCAAGCCAGCACTGCACAAGCTTTGATCGACGCCTGCGGCGGCACGCAACTGGCGCTGTTGACCATCGTGATGGGCAGCGAAGCCGAAGCCGCTGGCTTGGGCCGCATTGTTCGCAACACGAATGGCATTCAAGCCATCGTCGAACACAAAGATGCCAGCCGGCGCAGCGCAGCATTTGTGAAACCTACACCGGCGTGATGGCCGTGCCCACGGCGCACCTGAAGCGCTGGTTGAGCCAACTCAAAAATGACAATGCTCAAAAGGAGTACTACCTCACCGACATCGTGGCGATGGCCGTGGCCGACAACGTGACCGTGGTGGCGGCGCACCCCAGCAGCGACACCGAAGTGCTGGGCGTGAACAGCCCGTTGCAATTGGCCGACCTGGAACGCCGCTATCAACGCAGCCGCGCGGTTGCTTTGATGGAAGCCGGTGTGCGCTTGGCCGACCCGGCGCGCTTTGATGTGCGCGGCCATTTGGAATGCGGCTTGGACGTGGAGATCGACGTCAACTGCATTTTTGAGGGCTGCGTGAGTTTGGGCAACAACGTGCGCATTGGCCCGAACTGCGTCATCAAAAACGCCAACATCGGCAGCGACACCATCGTGGCCGCCTTCACCCACATCGACGGCGAAAAGCTGGGCGTGAAAGTGGGCCTCGATGCGCGCATTGGCCCGTTTGCACGCCTGCGGCCGGGGGCCGATTTGGGCGACGAAGTTCACATCGGCAACTTTGTGGAAGTAAAAAATTCCACCCTGGCCAAAGGTGCCAAAGCCAACCATTTGGCCTACTTGGGTGACGCCACCGTGGGCGAGCGCGTGAACTTCGGCGCGGGCAGCATCACCGCCAATTACGACGGCGCCAACAAGCACCGCACCGTCATTGGGGCCGACGTGCACGTGGGCAGCAACTGCGTGTTGGTGGCCCCGCTGAGCTTGGGTGCAGGTGCCACAATAGGGGGAGGCTCCACCGTCACCAAAGACGCGCCCGCCGCGGCGTTGACGGTGGCGCGCGGCAAGCAGGTAACGCTGAGCGGGTGGGTGCGGCCGGTGAAGAAGTTGGGTTGACGTAAAAATATCTCGTCCGGGCTGAGATATCGAAGCCTTGCTCTGGCCCGCCCTTCACGCCCCCGGCAACGCCACCGCCGTTTCAAACTTCGCTCGGTGCACGCTGAAAAAAGCTTTCACGTTGCGCACATTGGCGTCTTGCGTGAACAGGCGCTGCACCAGGGCGTGATACGCCGCCATGTCGGCCACTTGCAGCACCAACATCAAATCAGGCCCGGGGCTGACGCGGTAGCACTGCTGCACGGCGCGCTCGGCCACGGCACGGGCTTCAAAGGCGGCCAAGTGCTCGGCACCTTGGTGGTCCAGCGTCACTTCCACCAAGGCCGTGAGCCCGGCGCTCAGGTGCTGCGGCGACAGCAGCGCCACCCGTTTGCTGATGACGCCTGAGTCGATCAGCGCTTTTACACGCCGCAAACACGTGGCCGGTGAGGTGTGCGCGGCCTCGGCCAACGCCTGGTTGGACATCGAGGCGTCTCGCTGAAGCAAATCCAGCAAGCGCAAGTCAGTGGCGTCAAGGGAGCGGCGGTCAAATACGGCTGTGTTGTTCTGATAATCCACAAAGTGAGCTTTCATGAAATATTCGGTCGTCACAAATTCACAAATGGCTGAATGTTTCATTAATTTATAACTTTTGCAAACTTAATTCAACCCAACCTCTCTACCATCCGGCTTCTTCGTCCCGTGATCCAGGAGCCCGCCATGTGTGGAATCGTCGCAGCCGTCAGCACCCGCAACATCGTCCCCGTTTTGCTGGAAGGCCTGAAGCGGCTTGAATACCGTGGCTACGACTCTTGCGGTGTGGCTGTGCACCTGAACGGCGAACTCACCCGCGCCCGCAGCACCTCGCGCGTGAGCGAACTCGAAGCCAACGTGGCGACCGACGGCATTCAAGGCGGCACCGGCATTGCGCACACCCGCTGGGCCACGCACGGCGCACCGGCAGTGCACAACGCGCACCCGCACTTTTCAACCGGGCCCACGTCTACAAACGCATCTAAAAGCGATGCCAACGTGGCCAATATCGCGACCATTGGCCGCATCGCCCTGGTTCACAACGGCATTATCGAAAACCACGAAGAGCTGCGTGCCGATTTACAAGCCAAAGGCTATGTCTTCACCAGCCAGACCGACACCGAAGTCATCGCGCACCTGGTAGACCATTTGTACAGCGGCGACTTGCTGGACGCCGTGCAGCGCACGGTGGTGCAACTGCGCGGTGCTTATGCGATTGCCGTGTTCTGCCGCGACGAGCCGCACCGCGTGATTGGCGCGCGCGAGGGCTCGCCTCTGGTCATGGGCGTGGGCACCGATGAACGCGCAGGCGACCACTTTCTGGCGTCCGACGCCATGGCCCTGGCCGGTGTCACCAACCAAATCGTCTACCTGGAAGAAGGCGATGTGGTGGACATGCAGTTGGGCAAAGTGTGGATCAGCGCGCGAACTGAATCGGGTTCATACGCAAACGTCAACCGCGAAGTCCGCACCGTGCACGCCCACAGCGGCGCGGCCGAACTCGGCCCCTACCGCCACTACATGCAGAAGGAAATTTTTGAACAACCGCGCGCGATGGCCGACACGATTGACGCCGTGGTGGCCTTTTCGCCCGTGCTGTTTGGCGACGGTGCCCACCGCGTCTACAAATAAATCGACTCGGTGTTGATACTGGCCTGCGGCACCAGCTACTACAGCGGCTCGGTGGCCAAGTACTGGCTGGAAAGCATTGCCAAAATTCCCACCAACGTTGAAATTGCCAGCGAATACCGCTACCGCGACAGCGTGCCCAACCCGCGCACCTTGGTCGTCACCATCACCCAAAGCGGCGAAACCGCCGACACCCTCGCCGCCTTGAAACACGCGCGCAGCCTGGGCATGAAGCACACCTTGACCATCTGCAACGTGAGCACCAGCGCCATGGTTCGCGAATGCGCGCTGGCCTACATCAC